>NZ_CP072871.1 GCF_017948245.1 Rhizobium sp. NLR16a
CGCGATCCGGCCCATGGGGACACCTTTCGAGCACGACCTTGACCTCCCATCATCACCGAGTATCGGGCGATTTGTCAAAACTAACATCGTTGAAGTCTGCAGCTACCGCCAATATAGGCGCGAGTTTTCCACCGATGACCGGCCGAGGAGATAGCCGAACCCGAATGCGACAATACCTATAGTGAGCAACAATGCGCTTGCGGTCTGCGGGTGGTTTCTTGCCCCGGCCGTGACTGCATAGACCTCGCGTTTCACCCCGCTGGCCGCCGATTGGGCAACCTTGGCCAATCCTTCCGGCGGCTCGACGGGTGTGCCGGTGAATCCGGCGTCCAAGTCTCTTTTATCGACCATGTCGGGACCTTTCCTGCATTGACTCAAGACTGCAATTTAATCCTGCTCGCGTGTGCCGGGTGAGGCTTCGCGTTGATCGGCGTCTTCGAGATCCGTCTTGACCAGGAACGTATCGCTATGTTCGCGCGAGGCCTCTCGCAACGCTTCGAGCTTGGGAGGATTGTCGGCCTCGCCATGCCGCGTATCGAGCTCTTGTTCGGCGCGGGTCCAATGATCCTGATGCCTGCCCTCCGGCCTGCCGTCCTTCTCCCACAGCACGTATGCTCTTTTGCGGATCTCCTCCTCGCGGCCAGCGGCCGGAGAATCGGTGCGCTGCCCGACGGTCTGGTGTGCCGCTTGCCGCGCCATCTTCCCTTTCCGCGCACCGGCGGGGGAGGAATCCTTCAGCCGCGTGTCGTCAGTCGTGCCTTCACTTCTTTTGCGTACCGGGTTCTTCATCGGCGCCTCCTTGATTGGATCTCAACCAATTCGGCTGATCTAAGTTCCAACCAAGAGACGCGGCCAGCATCGAAACGGCGGTTGAAGCGACGCGGAACCTCAAAATGTAAACCAGTTCCTCCGCAGCTCTTGGCAAGGCGCTGAGGCTGATATACTAGTATGTCAGAACGCCACCACCGGTCTTGAGTATGCGGCAGTCCCCAGAAGCCGAAGCGCCTGCTGTTCCGATTTCCCAAGGAGTCGGTCCGAAGTTGCGACGCGTCACCACGGCCGGCGCCATCTACGAACGGCTCTATGCCGACATCGTCTCGCTCAGGATGCCGCCTGGCCTGTTGCTGCAGGAGAAGCGGATTGCCGAGGATTTCAGGGTCAGCCGCACGCCGGTGCGCGAGGCACTGCTCAGGCTCTCCGAAGGCGGGCTGGTCGACATCTATCCGCAGTCGGGCACGGTCGTATCGCGTGTGCCTGTCGCGTCGATCCCGGAGGCGGTGGTCGTGCGCAAGGCGCTCGAAGGTACGACCGTCGAGGCTGCGGCCGAAACCGCCAGCGCTGCCGATATTGCCCATCTGGACGCCATCATCTCCCGGCAGCGGTCGCATGCCGCGGTCGGCAACGCCTCGAACTTTCATGAGGAGGACGAGGCCTTTCACGAAGCGATTGCTGAGATAGCAGGTTATCCCGGCATCTGGGCGATTCTGAAGACGGTCAAGGTGCAGATCGACCGGGCGCGGCGGCTGGCGCTGCCGGCGCTTGGGCGGATGGACAATGTGATCCGCGAACACATCGTCATTCGCGACGCGCTCGTCGCCCATGATGCCACGGCTGCGCGCGGCGCGATGATCCATCACTTGAGCGCCGTCATTCCCGATGTCGATGAGCTACGCTCGCGTTACCCCGATTATTTCTGCTGACGGCAGGATCACCACGAAACGAAGAGTCGAGGGAAGGAAGAAAGATGCGACAGGGTTGGAGATGGTTCGGACCGGAAGCGCCGGTGACGCTGGATGATGTCCGCCAGACGGGCGCCACTAATATCGTCTCATCGCTCCATCAGGTGCCGATTGGCAGGGCCTGGACGGAGAAGGAGGTGCGCGAACGCCAATCGCTGATCGAGACGACGCCAGCCGACCGCTCGCCGCTCGTCTGGTCGGTCGTCGAAAGCATTCCGATCCCCGATGCCATCAAGCGCAGGGGCGGGGAGGCGAAGGCCGAAATCGAGGCGTGGATCGCAAGCCTCGAAGCGGTCGCCGCCTGCGGCATTCCGATCGTCTGCTATAATTTTATGCCCGTCGTGGACTGGACCCGCACCGAACTCGATTTCGTGACGCCGACCGGGGCCACCGCGATGCGCTTTGATCATGAGCGTTTCGCGGCCTTCGATCTTTTCATTCTGGAACGGCCGGATGCGGCACGGGACTATGCCGATGCAGATCGGGAACGGGCGCGCATCGTCTTCGAGGCGATGTCGGAGGAGGAGATCGCCGAGATCACCCGCATCATCACATCGGCTCTGCCGGGTTCGACCACCGAACCTCTGACCATTCCGGCCTTCCGGGAAAAGCTTGTCGCCTATCGCGGTATCGATGCCGCAAGGCTGCGCCGGCACCTGATCGAATTCCTCGAGGCGGTGACGCCGGCCGCCGAAGCACGCGGCGTCAAGCTGACGCTGCATCCCGACGATCCGCCGCGGTCGCTGTTCAGTCTGCCGCGCATCGCCTCGACGGCCGATGATTATGCTGCTCTCTTCGATGCGGTGCCGTCGAAGGCGAACGGCATGTGCTATTGCACCGGCAGCCTTGGCGTGCGCGCCGATAACGATCTGCCGGCGATCGCCCGCCGTTTCGCCTCACGGATATATTTCGCCCATCTGCGCGCTACGACGAGAGAGGGCGATGGCCGAACATTCCATGAAAGCGCGCACCTGGAGGGCGATGTCGACATGGTTGCCGTTCTCCGGGAACTTGTCACGGAAGACCGCCGCCGTGGCGCTCAAGATACCATCGTCTTCCGCTCGGACCATGGCCACCGCATGCTCGACGATCTCGACAAAACAGTCACGCCCGGCTACCCCGCCATTGGCCGCATGCGCGGCCTTGCCGAGCTTCGCGGCATCCTGCATGCACTGGATGCCCCGCCGACCTGAGGGCATTGGCGTCGCTTGGCATAGAAAATCATTGCGCTCTGGAGCCCAAGCGACACTTCAGAGCGCGCAACCCTTCAGGAACAGATCCGTGCACATCTTCGCCCTTGCGGCGATCTCCTTGATCCCCGGCGGCTGTTGCTGGCGCAGCATCGCTGCACGCTGTGGCTCCATGATCATCATCCCACGGAGCATCCCGCAGGCGGCATGTGGATCGTCGAGTGCGATCAGCCCGCGATCGATCTGTCTACGCAGCCAGTCCTCCATCAGCGCGTTGGTCCTGACGATCGCTTTCTCATAGAAGGTCGTGGCGATCTCGGGAAAGCGGTCGGACTCGCTGATGACGAGCCGAGTCACGGTGATCGTGTCCAGCGAGAGCGTCAGCATGCCATAGGCCATCAGCATGCGCTCCAATCCTTGCCTGAGGTCCAATACCGCAAGCGTTCCGGGATCGAGCGACATGAGGAAGCGCCCCGTCCGCTCGATGATCATCTCGGAAAACAGATCCGCCTTGGTCGGAAACAGCCGGTAGAGCGTCTTGGTCGAGACACCAGCCCCTTGCGCGATCGCGGCGATGCTTGCCGCGGCATAACCATTCTCGTGGAACTGCCGGTTAGCCGCCTCGATGATCACGCTTCTCGTATCGTCGTCGCAGCGGACTTGCGGTCGTCCTCGCGGTCTCTTCTCGATTTCGTGATTTTGGACCATGACTATTTTCCAAATTCTTGTTGACACCGATTTTATAAAGCATATTTTGGAAAATAACAAGTTTCCAAAAGTGGAACTGACATGAATTTAGAGGCCGCAGCCGGTAGCGACAGCGACCAGTAATAGGAGAAAGGCAATGTCCATCAGTACGCTGCAGGCCCTGAACAACAACGCGCCTGTCACCGAAACCACGGCGGAGGCCGCGCCGGCAACCCTTGATACCGGCAACACGTCACGCATCGTCGAAGCTGCCGCCGTTTTGGAGCATCCCGCCCCCAAGCGCCGTGGCCGCGGACTGTTGCTGGGCGCGACCGCCATCGCCCTGATCGCCGCCGCCAGCTATTACGGCCATAGTTACTGGACCTTCGGCCGCTTCGAGATTTCCACCGACGACGCCTATGTGAAGGCCGACAATACGACTGTCGCACCAAAGGTTTCGGGCTACATCGCGGAAGTGCTCGTAGGTGACAACCAGGTGGTCAGGGCGGGTCAGCCGCTCGCACGCATCGATGATCGCGATTTCCGTGCCGCTCTCGATCAGGCCAAGGCCGATGTCGCCGCCGCCGAGGCGACGCTCAACGCCAAGCAGGCGTCACTGGATATTCAGCAGTCGACGATTGCCGCAGCCCGCGCCACGGTCGAGGTCGACAAGGCAAACGAGACCTTCGCCGAACAGAACAACAGGCGTTACGCCAATCTCGCCACCAATGGTTATGCGCCAGTTCAGACGGCACAACAGGCCGCTTCCGCCATTGCCGCCGCCCAGGCAACCATTGTTCGCGACAACGCTGCGCTCGACGCCGCCGTCAAGCAAGTCGACCTTCTCAATGCCGAACTCGCCCAGGCGAAGGCGACGCTCGCCCATGACCAGGCTGTCCAGCATCAGGCTGAACTGAACCTCTCCTATGCAGAGATTACCGCCCCTGTCGACGGCACCGTCGGCAACAGGACGCTGCGGGTCGGCCAGTATGTGCAGGCGGGCACCCAGCTGATGTCGGTTGTACCCACGAGCGCGATCTATGTGATCGCCAACTACAAAGAAACGCAGCTGACCGATGTTCGCCGCGGCCAGCCGGTGGATATCGAGGTCGATACTTTTCCAGGCCGCATCTATCGGGGCCATGTCGATAGCCTTGCTCCGGCAAGCGGCCAGGAATTCGCGCTTCTGCCTCCCGACAACGCGACCGGCAACTTCACAAAGGTCGTTCAGCGCATTCCGGTCAAGATCGTGCTCGACGGCGAAGCCGCCAATGGCGACTTGCGACCCGGCATGTCCGTTCAGCCGAGCATCGACACCAAGGCCGATGCCGACCGCAGTTAGGCGCGGGGATTAGGAGATCGCGTCATGTCCACTACCGCAGCAACAGCCGCCCCCATATCGCAGCCGGGCGCCGGCACCAAGGAATGGATCGCCGTTCTCGCCGGCATGATCGGCGCCTTCATGGCGATCCTCAACATCCAGATCACCAATGCCTCCCTCCTCGACATCGAGGGCGGCATCGGAACGGGCGTCGACAACGGCGCATGGATATCGACCTCCTACCTGATCGGGGAGATCGTCGTCATTCCGCTGACGGCCTATTTCAGCAATGTCTTCTCGTTCCGCCGCTATATCCTCGTCAATTCCATTCTCTTTCCGCTATTTTCGATGGCTTGTGCCTTCGCGCATGATCTCGGCACGATGATCCTGCTGCGCGGCCTGCAGGGCTTTGCCGGTGGCGTACTGATCCCCATGGCCTTCACCATGGTGCTAACCAAATTGCCGAAGACCCAGCAGCCGCTGGGGCTCGCGATCTTCGCGCTGTCGGTCACTTTCGCCCCGGCCATCGGCCCGACGATCGGCGGCTACCTGACGGAGAATTATGGCTGGCAGACGATCTTCTTCATCAACACGATCCCGAGCCTCATTATGGCGGCCGCTCTCGCCCTGACGCTGGAAAAGCAGCCGATGCAGCTCCACCTTCTGAGGGAAGGCGACTGGGCCGGCATCTTCACCATGGCCGTCGGCCTCTCGGCGCTGCAGACCGTGCTGGAGGAAGGCAACAAGGAAGACTGGTTCTCTTCGCCCTTCATCGTCAAGCTCAGCCTTGTCGCCTTCGTCTTTCTCGCTGTCTTCATCTGGATCGAGCTGACGGTCAAGAAGCCGCTGGTAAAGCTGCGGCTGCTCACTCAGCGCAATTTCGGCATCGGCGTGCTGGTCAACGTCCTGGTCGGCGTCGCGCTCTTTGGCACAGTCTATATCCTGCCGCAATATCTCGGCCAGGTGCAGCGTTATAATGCCGAGCAGATCGGCAACGTACTCGCCTGGACCGGCCTGCCGCAGCTGTTGCTCATTCCGCTGGTGCCTGTTCTCATGAAGCGTTTCGACGCCCGCTATATCGGCTTCCTCGGTATCTCGATCTTCGCGATCAGCTGCTTCATGAACATCATGCTTTCGGCTGACAATGCCGGCGACCAGTTCTGGATCCCGAATATTGTCCGTGCCGTTGGCCAGGCCCTGGTGCTGACCCCGATCACAGCCATTACGACGGCCGGCATTGCTCCATCAGATGCCGCCGCCGCCTCTGGCCTGACCAACATGCTGCGCAATCTTGGCGGCGCGGTCGGCACCGCCTCTCTCGGCACCATCCTGACGAAGCGCGAACAGTTCCATTCCAATATCATCGGCCAGTCGATTACGCTGAGCCGTGACGAAGTTCGCGATCGCCTGGGCAAGCTTACCGGCTACTTCATCCAGCACGGCGTCACCGATCCGGCTGTTGCATCGCAAAAGGCGGTCGTTGCGATGGGTCAGATCGTCAAGCGCCAGGCATTGATCTTGGGCTTCAGCGATACTTTCGCTATCATCGGCGTGGTGCTTGCAGTGGCGGCATTTGCCCTGCTCCTCACCAAAAAGCCTCAGGCCGGCGCCGGTGCGGGCGCCCATTGAAACCCGGCGGACGCCGCAGGAAGATCCTCCGTAGGGAAAGCCCTCCTTTGCCGTCATGCGAAGGGGGGCTTCACACGTGAACGCTAATGGCCGATCTCGACCGTGAAGGCGAAACGCGCAACGGCGCCCGGTGCAAGCAGCGTCGTCGAGGGCCGCTTCGACAACTCGCTCGATGCTCCGGCTTGCGCAGCCGTGCCATGCCATGGCTCGACGCAAAGGAAGGGCGCGCCCGGCTTGGTCCAGAGAGCGAGGTTGGGCAGGTTTTCGAAGCGGAACCGCAGGATTGGCCCGCCTTCGGCCCCGTAGCGCAGCCCTTCGCCCGCACCCTTGGGGAAGATCATCGCATCCTGCTCGAACAGCGCGTGATTCAGAACCAGACGTCCGGCATGAAACGGCGAAGGCAGCGCTGGGGGATTGATAAGGCCGCCCGCCAGCCGCACGAGTTCCGGCTCGCCCTGATTGTCGAGCGTGATGATGTGGGCGCGTCCGGTAGCGCCGGGCAGCGGCCAGGCGAAGGCGGAGTGGAATCCAAGCCCGAAGGGCATCGTCTTCCGGTCGCGGTTGGTCACCTCGGCGCTGACCGTCAGCGCCCGGCCTTCCACCGCATGCTCCACGGCCAGCAGGAATTCGAACGGATAGACCGCCCGGGTACTCTCCGAGGCGGCAAGCTCGTACCGACACATCGTTGCCGCGGATGCCGCGAGGGAAAACTCGCTGCGGCGGGCAAAACCATGCTGGGCCATCGGATAGATCGTGCCGTCGATTGCGATCTTGTCGTCCGGGGCCTTGCCGACGATCGGAAACAGGATCGGCGAACGCCCGGTCCAGAAGGCGGCGTCGCCCGTCCATAGCCACGAGCGTCCGTCGCTTGATTTAAGTGCCTGCATCTCGGCGCCGAGGGAGGAGACATCGACAGTGAGGTCCTGATTGCCGATCCGGATTGAGGCTGGCATCGCAATTTCCCTTTCGTAGGTTGGTACCAAGTCATCTCATTTCCGCACCGTTAGTTTCGACTCAATCGGTGAGGGTGGTAATCACACGCAAGCTGGCGCTCATTCGTTACTTCCGTATCGCGCCCAACCTTGCGATCACTTCGTTCGGAATTCCGTAGCGCTGAATGGCGTCGCGGTTATTTTTCATTCCGCAGATTTCACGCTGGATGAAGAATGCCCAGACCGCGTCGGAGGCGTCATTGAGAAGTCTCTCGCGCTCCGCACTTTGGCGTTCGCCGGTCCAGGCTTTCAAGGCGGCGAGGGCCGCCTCCACCTTCAGCCCGTGACGCCCGAGTGAATCGGCGCGCTCCGACATCAGCTCGTATTCGAGGACGCTGAGGCCGTTCCTATCCTCCTGGGATTGTCTGAAAGACTGCGGGGGCCGAACGCTCATGGGCACGGATTCCTTATCAGCGTAGGCGACAACCTTATCCAATCCGGTCTTTGAGATCGAGAGGGCAGGGGAACGGACCTTTCCCGCCATTTCCCGGCGTGGTAAGGGCGCCGTAACTTTCTTTCAGGCCCATAGCAGACCATGATTCGTATCGAGAATATCAGCAAGCAGCTCAGCCACCGGATCCTCTTCATTGAGGCGTCGGCCGCTCTTAACAAAGGCGAGAAGATCGGCCTCGTCGGCCCGAACGGCGCCGGCAAGACGACGATCTTCCGGATGATCAACGGTGAAGAGCAGCCCGACGAGGGACAGGTCTCCTGCGAGAAGGGCGTCACCATCGGCTATTTCGACCAGGACGTCGGCGAAATGTCAGGCCACAGCGCCGTCGCCGAAGTGATGAACGGCGCCGGGCCGGTCAGCATCGTTGCCGCTGAACTGCGGGAGCTGGAGGCGGCCATGGTCGACCCCGAGAGGGCCGGCGACATGGAGGAGATCATCGAGCGCTACGGCGAGGTGCAGGCGCGTTACGAGGAGCTGGACGGTTATGCGCTCGACGGGCGCGCCCGCGAAGTGCTTGCGGGCCTGAGTTTCAGCCAGGAGATGATGGACGGCGACGTCGGTGCGCTGTCGGGCGGCTGGAAGATGCGCGTGGCGCTTGCCCGCATCCTGCTGATGCGTCCCGACGTCATGCTGCTGGACGAACCGAGCAACCACCTGGATCTCGAAAGCCTGATCTGGCTCGAAGAGTTCCTGAAGGGTTATGAGGGGGCGCTGCTGATGGCCTCGCACGACCGCGAGTTCATGAACCGCATCGTCAACAAGATCCTCGAGATCGACGCCGGCTCGCTGACCTCCTATTCCGGCGACTATGAATTTTACGAGCAGCAGCGGGCGCAGAACGAAAAGCAGCAGCAGGCCCAGTTCGAGCGCCAGCAGGCGATGCTCGCCAAGGAAATCAAGTTCATCGAGCGGTTCAAGGCGCGCGCTTCGCATGCTTCGCAGGTGCAGAGCCGCGTGAAGAAGCTGGAGAAGATCGACCGGGTGGAGCCGCCCAAGCGCCGTCAGTCGGTCGCGTTCGAATTCCAGCCAGCGCCGCGCTCCGGCGAGGACGTGATCAGCTTAAAGAACGTCCATAAGAAATATGGCAGCCGAAGCATCTATGAGGGGCTGGATTTCATGGTACGGCGGCGAGAACGCTGGTGCATCATGGGCATCAACGGCGCCGGCAAATCGACGTTGCTGAAGCTGGTGACGGGCACCACGACGCCCGACGAAGGCAGTGTCGCTCTCGGCGCCAGCGTCAAGTTGGGCTATTTCGCCCAGCATGCGATGGATATTCTCGATGGCGAGCGCACGATCTTCCAATCGCTGGAAGATCGCTTTCCCCAGGCAGGGCAGGGGCCTTTGCGCGCGCTCGCCGGATGTTTCGGCTTTTCCGGTGACGATGTCGAGAAAAGGTGCCGGGTGCTGTCGGGCGGCGAGAAGGCCCGGCTGGTCATGGCTATGATGCTGTTCGACCCGCCGAACCTGCTCGTGCTCGACGAGCCGACCAACCATCTCGACCTCGACACCAAGGAAATGCTGATCAAGGCGCTCGCGCAATATGAGGGCACCATGCTCTTCGTATCCCACGACCGGCATTTCCTAGCTGCGCTCTCCAACCGCGTGCTGGAACTGACCCCGGAGGGCGTCCATCAATATGGCGGCGGCTATACGGAATATGTGGCGCGCACGGGTCATGAGGCGCCTGGCCTGCGCAGCTGACGGCTATTTTTCCGGCGGCACGGCGAAACCATTGAAATCGAAACGACCAGCAGAGCGCGTCCGCATATTGTTGGACGGCCGGCGCTTTATCGGCGGTTGTGAAAGCCGTTTATGTGAACGAAGAAGAGCGCCGGCCGACATTGCCGGCGCTCTGCCACGATGATGACCCATTTCCATGGTGTTCGGGCCTTCTTCAAACAATCGGGGCGGGCACATCAGCATGGACTGGATCAATCGTCATATCGATCAGCCGTTATTGAACGGCGCGGCAGGCTTGCTGCGGCAGTGGCACATTCGTACACGGCAGTCGCCGGAGCTGCTGGAGCCGACGTGGAACCTTGTCGTGCTATCCTTTCTCCTTATCGCGAGCGGACAGGTCATGACGGGCAAGCCTTTCGCGCTCAGCATTGCCGCGCTGATCATGCTGGCCCTGCCTTCAGCCAAGAAGTTGCTTTCGGCGGTCAAGGCAGGGGGAAGCGCCTATGGCGCCCGGGAATACAAATCGTCAAGGGCGCGCGCCGTCGCCAAACGGGAGGCGGAATGGTCGGTGCGGATCATCGTGCTGTTTTCATCCGCCTGCCTTCCGTTCATCGCCCGCATCGATGATCCGGTGGGCGCCTGTTTCATGCTCGGGGCAAGTGTCTGGTTCGTGCTGACCGGGCCGCTCAAAACTTACCTCGATGCGGCCGAACCTCCCGAACCGACCGAGGGCGACCGGATGTACAGCGGCGTCTTTCATTTCGGCTGAAAGCCGCCGATGCGACGTTCCATCGGCCGGCCATGAGAGTGAGGGAACCAAACCGGACGGCCGCCGTTATCTCCGCAGCAACGTAAAAGGAGATTGCGATGCTTTACTACGCTCTGGTGTTTCTCGTTGTGGCCTTGATTGCCGGCGTCCTCGGATTTGGCGGCATTGCAGGGGCTTCAGCTTCCATTGCCCAGGTTCTGTTCTTCATTTTCCTGGTGTTGTTCGTCGTCTCGCTTGTCATGCGCTTCATGCGCAGAGTATAGTGAAGATGGTTCAAGTATAAAAGCCCGGTGATAATTATCGCCGGGTTTTGCTTTCCTTGATGGTCCCGCAGTGGTCGGTGAAACTCGCTTCGAGCGAATGTGCTTTTCGTGCAACCATCCCTAACAAGATCGTGAAAGACCGCATGCTGGTCGCATGTGCCTTCGAAATGTCCCAATGGGGCTGAACCGTGGGGCTGTCGCTTGCGCCTTCCCACGCGCTTTGACACGCGACGCGAAAACGGCGCCGTCCGGGATTGCTCTGCAGTCCCCTCCGATATCCGGTGCCGCCAGCCGGGTGTTCCCGTCACGATTTGAGAAGGAGAGACTTATGAAAACAACTCTTGCGGCGGCGTTTGCCGCGGTATCGTTGACGTTTTTCGGCGCGGGGGCGGCCAATGCCGCCGACCCTGTCACCAGAACCTATGAAGAGCCGGACCTGCGCAATGGCGTGAAGATCGGTTATCTCACTTGCGATATCGGCGGCGGCACGGGATATGTGCTCGGTTCGTCCAAGGAAGCCGATTGCGTCTTTCAGTCAATTGTCGGCAATGAGCTTTTCGATCACTACACCGGCGAAATCCGAAAGCTTGGCATCGACCTCGGCTTCACCACGCGCAGTCGCTTGATCTGGGCGGTGTTTGCGCCGACGGCTGGTTATCATCGTGGGTCGCTCGCCGGACTTTATGTCGGCGCCAGCGCAGAGGCGACGGTTGGTGCCGGCGTCGGCGCCAACCTCCTGGTCGGTGGCACCTCCGGTTCAATCCATCTGCAGACGGTCAGCCTGACGGGCCAGCTCGGCCTGAATGTCGCGGCCGGCAGCGCGTCGATGACACTGACACCGGCGGATTGACGGGTTTTGTCGCCCCCTGCCGCGACGCGGCGGGGGCTCCACGAGATTATTGGGTTGGCTTGCTGGCGACGAAACGATGGATATCCGAATTGCAACGCCGGGCGAGGATGAGATCCTGGTCGGCCACTATCTGAAAATCTGGGACAGCTATGGCACGCCGCCGGAACATTACAGGCCGGATGCGGCGGCGCGGATATTGGCGTTTTTGAGAAGCGGTCGCCAGGAGCGACGCCTCGCCGTTGTGGACGATGGAATCGCCGGTTCCGTATCTTGTCAGCTGCACCAATCGCCGTTTCCGGAAGTCATTCGGCCGGAGCAGCGGTTGCACGGTTATATCTGGTCCGTCTATGTCGCCGAGGCTTTCCGCCGGCGCGGCATTGCTTTGGCGCTGACGAACAGGGCCGTTGATTATCTGAAATCCATCGGCTGCACGACTGCCGTCATTCATGCCTCGGATGTGGGGGAGCCAGTCTATCGCAGCGCCGGCTTCGAGCTGGCGAAGGAAATGCGCCTGAAGTTTCCTGTGGAGTGAGCCGCATAGCCGAAGCGCCTACACACGGCTGAGGCATGTGCGCGGCGGCGCGTTTTCTGTTTACGCTTTCGGCTTTCCGGGCGCGATAAAGGCGTTGATCGCCGTCTCGTCATGGCCGGCTTCGCGTAGGAAGCGGCTGGCGAATTCGATGGCAGGACTTCTCAATGCATCGTCCGGCCGGATCAGGTGAAAAGCGACATGGGAATCGAGGGTGCGCTGTGACACTGCGACGACGCGCCCGGCGGCAAGCGCAGCATCCGACAACGGCGGCCGCGCAAGCGCAATGCCGAGCCCTTGCGCGCAGGCATCGACCACCAGATTGTAATCTTCGAAGCGTCGGTCCTGACCACGCGGCGTATAGTCGACGCCCTCACGCGCTAGCCAGCGCCGCCAGCCCTCGATATTGGAGTCGTGAAGAATCGGCAGATCGAGCAGCGAAAGCGCATCCGAGCGTTGCCCGAGTCGTGCTGCCATTGTCGGTGAGGCGATCGGAAAAGATTTCTCCTGCCACAGCGGCAGGGCGCGCACGCCCGCCCATGGTCCCTTGCCGCAGCGGACGGCAAGGTCCGTGCCTTCGCCGAAGTCCGCCAGGCGGTGTTCGAGCGTCAATTCGACATGCAGCTCATTTCCTTCGAGCTTTGCCAGGCGCGGAAACAACCATAGAGAGGCGACGGACGGAGTAACGGAAAGGCGCACCACCGCCTTGTTCGGCCGTGGCAGCCAGCGCTCGCCGGTGTTCCCGAGCAGGGAAAGAGCTTCCTCGGCACGTGCGAAGAACCGCATGCCCTCCGGGGTGAGGCGCACACCGCGAGCTTCACGCGCGAAGAGCCGCACGCCCATCCAGCGCTCGAGCCGCGAGACCTGCCGCGATACGGCGCCATGGGTGATCCCGCTTTCCTCGGCCGCGGCCGAAAACGATCCGAGCCGAGCGGCGCGGGCAAAGGTCTCGAGCGTATCGAGCGGTGGGAGCACTGGCGAGCTGTGAACCATGCGCACATTTGATCATCGATTGCGGTGCTTTTCAAGCATGTATCGAAGCCCTAATTCGTTGTCGCACGCACAGATGGAGGCGAACATGAGCATGGCGGCAAGCGCACCGGTTTCGGCAAAACAGCAAGGCGGCTTCGATCTGATCGCCTTTGCGGCGATTGTCGTCACCATTCTCTTCTGGGCCTCTTCCTTCGTGGTGATCCGTATCTGTCTCGGGCCGCTGACGCCGATCGAACTGGCAACGGCGCGTTATGTGGCGGCAGGCGTCCTCGCCCTTGTCTATCTCGCCATCTACCGGCCGATGCCGGAAAAGCGTGAATTCGTCCGCCTCTCGGTCGCTGCCGTCCTCTTCATCGCCGCCTATGCGGTTCTCCTGAACACCGGCGAGCAGACCGTGGCGGCGGGGCCGGCGAGCTTCATCATTAATACCATGCCCGTCTTCACCGCCCTGATTGCCACATTCGCGCTCGGCGAGCGTTTCGGCCGCTGGGGCTGGGTTGGCACCGCGGTTTCCTTCGGCGGCGTGGCGCTGATCGCCGTCGCCTCCGACGGCGGCTTCACGCTCGATCCGAACGCTGTGCTGATCCTCGGTGCGGCGCTCTGCTCGGCGATCGCCAGCGTGTTGCAGAAACCGCTGCTCGCTCGCCTGCCGGCGCTTGCCGTCACCGCCTGGATCCTGTTGATCGGCTCCGTGCCACTCTTTCCGGCCGTCCCGGCGACGATCCGCGCGCTGGCGGCGGCGCCGGCAGAGGTCAATTGGGGCGTTGCCTATCTCGTCATCTTCCCGACTGCGATCGGCTATCTTACCTGGGCCATCGCCTTGAAGCGACTGACCGCTGCGCGCGCCTCGAATTTTCTCTACGGCGTCCCGCCTGTCGCAACGCTGATCGGGTTCGTCGGGCTGGGTGAGACGCCGACCGCACTGGGTGCTGCCGGCGGCGTCATGGCGATCCTTGGCGTGCTCGTGGTCAACGTGATGCGGAAACGATAACCGTATCGCGCTGCCGCCACGTTCGGAGTGCCGCAGTCGGGCAACTGACAAATAGGCATTGCGCTGCCGTTCGCTTTCTTTAAAAACGAAAGCAGAGCGAAAGGGGCGCGGATGTTCTTGACCGACCGACAAACTGAAATCGTGGCGATTGCGAAATCGAGCGGCAGGGTTCTGGTCGAGGAGCTCGCCTCCCGCTTCTCGGTGACGCCGCAAACAATCCGCAAGGATCTGAACGATCTCTGCGACGCGCAGGTGCTGACGCGCATTCATGGCGGCGCGACATTTCCGAGCGGAACGGAGAACGTCAAATACGAGGCGCGGCGGCAGATCGCCGCTTCGGAGAAGCAGGCGATCGGTATGGCGGCAGTCGAGCTGATCCCGAGCGGAGCCTCGCTTTTCATCAACATCGGCACGACGACCGAAGCGGTGGGCGAGGCGCTCGCCAATCACCACGAGCTGATGGTGATCACCAATAATATCAACGTTGCCAACAGGTTGCGTCTCTTTCCGGCCATCGAGGTGGTGATCGCCGGCGGCGTCGTGCGCGGCTCGGACGGCGGCATCGTCGGCGAAGCGGCGGTCGATTTCATCCGGCAGTTCAAGGTCGATTATGCCGTCATCGGCGCATCGGCAATCGATATCGACGGCGCGCTCCTCGATTATGATTTTCGCGAAGTGAAGGTCGCGCAGGCGATTATCGCCAATGCCCGGCATGTCATCCTCGTTGCCGATTCGACGAAATTCGAACGCACCGCGCCGGTCCGGATCGGCCAGCTTTCCCAGGTCCATACCTTCATCACCGACCACTGTCCGGTGCCGTCCATCCGCAATCTCTGCCTCGAAAACAATGTGAAGCTGATCGAAACGAGCACTAGATCGCGCTAGGTCACGCGAATGGAACAAACATTCGTTTGACATTCGCATTCCTTTCGTTTTAACTGTTATCACTTTCGCAATCGCGCAAGTTTTGTGCGATGCGAAATCAGCAGTGGGCTCGGAGGGGCAATTGGGCCGGGAGATACACGACATATTCGTCATTGGCGGCGGCATTAACGGCTGCGGCATTGCGCGCGATGCCGTCGGGCGCGGCTATTCCGTCGCGCTGGCGGAGATGAACGATTTTGCCTCCGGCACGTCGTCCGGCGCCACCAAGCTGATTCATGGCGGCCTGCGTTATCTCGAGCATTACGAGTTCCGGCTGGTGCGCGAATCGCTGATGGAGCGCGAGATCCTCTGGGCGATGGCGCCGCACATCATCTGGCCGCTGCGCTTCGTATTGCCTTATCACAAGGGCGGCATCCGCCCGGCCTGGCTGATCCGACTCGGCCTCTTCCTTTACGATCATCTCGGCGGCCGCAAGCTGCTGCCGGCGACGTCGGTACTCGACATGCGCAAGGACCCGGCCGGCAAGCCGCTGAAGGCGCTGTTCACGAGGGCGTTTGAATATTCCGACGGCTGGGTCGATGATGCCCGCATGGTCGTGTTGAACGCCCGCGACGCAGCCGACAAAGGGGCGGCCATCCTGCCGCGCACCAAGGTGGTGTCGGCGCGGCGCGAGAATGGTCTCTGGCACATTGAAACGACCGATACGGTGACTGGCCGCAATGACAGCCATCAGGCCCGCATGCTGATCAATGCCGCCGGTCCCTGGGTCGATCATGTCATCCGTTCCGCCTTCGGCCAGAACGAGGCCCACCACGTTCGTCTCGTTCAGGGTAGCCATATCGTCGTCAGGAAGAAGTTCGACGACCCTCGTGCCTATTTCTTCCAGAATCCTGACAACCGCATCATTTTCGCCATTCCCTATGAGGGCGATTTCACCCTGATTGGCACCACCGACCGCGACTACACCGCCGATCCCAAGGACGTCCGGATCTCCGAGGAAGAGACCGTCTACCTCTGCAACGCGGCTTCGGAATATTTCAAGGAACCGGTGCGGCCGGAAGATATCGTCTGGACCTATTCGGCGGTCAGGCCGCTTTATGATGACGGCGCCTCGAAAGCGCAGGAGGCGACACGCGATTATGTGCTGAAGCTGGAAGGCGAAGGCGGGGCTGCGCCGCTGCTCAACGTCTTCGGCGGTAAGCTCACCACCTATCGCCGGCTTTCCGAGCATGCGCTGGAGAAAATCGGTGCCGCGATCGGGGTCAAGGGCAGCCCGTGGACGGCAAAGAGCCATCTGCCGGGCGGCAATTTCGCGGTCCAGGGTTATGAGGGCGAAGTCGCCAAGTTGAAGCGGCGTTACCCCTTCCTTGCCGATCCGCATGCGCGCCGGCTGGTGCGCCGCTACGGCACCAGGGCCGAGACGCTGCTCGGCGATGCCCGCGGCATTGAAGACCTCGGGCAGCTGTTCGGCGCCGATCTTTACGAAGCCGAGGTCAAATACCTCGTCGAACATGAGTGGGCCCGGCACGCCGAAGACGTGCTGTGGAGGAGAACAAAGGATGGTCTGCGCCTTTCGAAGGAACAGGCTCAGTCACTGGAGGAGTACATGGCTGCCATACCGGCGATGGCCGGATAAGGTGGCGTGTGGTCCCCGCTGCGTGGAGGCACGGGAATCGGAATGCTGGAACTGCGAAACGCCGCCAAGATGGTGGGCGCGGACTATCATATCTATCCGACCGATCTGGTCCTCGAGCGCGGCACGCTGAACGTCCTGCTCGGGCCGACGCTGTCGGGCAAGACGTCGCTGATGCGGCTGATGGCCGGGCTCGACCGTCCGACCGCCGGCTCCGTCCGTTTCGACGGCGCTGATGTCACTGGCATGCCGGTGCAGAAGCGCAATGTCGCCATGGTCTACCAGCAGTTCATCAATTATCCGGCGCTGACCGTATACGAGAACATTGCCTCGCCGATGCGCATATCGGGCAAGGATGCCGCCACCATCGACCGCGAAGTGCGCAAGGCGGCCGAGCTTCTGAAGCTCACGCCCTATCTTGATCGCACGCCGCTCAACCTGTCCGGTGGCCAGCAGCAGCGCACTGCGCTGGCGCGCGCGCTCGTCAAGAATGCCAGCCTCGTGCTGATGGACGAGCCGCTTGCCAACCTCGACTACAAGCTGCGTGAGGAATTGCGTGAAGAGCTGCCGAAGATCTTCGCCCAATCCGGCGCGATCTTCGTCTATGCCACGACCGAACCGTCCGAAGCGCTGCTGCTCGGCGGCAACACGGCGACATTGAACGAAGGCCGGGTGACCCAGTTCGGGCAGACGATCGATGTTTACCGCCGGCCTGCCGACCTCGCTACCGCCGGCATCTTCGCCGACCCGCCGCTAAACACGCTCGACGTCACCAAATCCGGCAATGCCTTTACGCGTCCGGGCGGGGCAGCCCTTCCGGTTCCCCCGCATCTGGCCGTCGTGCCGGACGGGCCGGTGACGGTCGCTTTTCACCCGCATCATCTCGGCTTCAAGCCGCAGACGGGTGACGCGGCCTGCCTGCAGGCGCGCACGCTGGTTTCGGAGATCACCGGTTCGGAGAGCTTCGTTCACCTGGAATATGATGGCGTGCGCTGGGTAATGCTGGCGCACGGGATTCACGACATCGATCCCGACATGGAGATCGAGGCCTTCCTCGACATGCGCCACCTCTTGGCCTTCGGCGCCGACGGCCGCGCCATCGCTTCGGCCGGCCGCGATGCCGCAACGACCGGAAAGGCATAGGAGAGCACAATGGCACGCATTACGCTCGACCATATCCGCCACGCCTACGGAGCCAATCCGCAGACGGAGAATGATTATTCGCTGAAGGAAGTCGACCACGAGTGGAACGACGGCGGCGCCTATGCGCTGCTCGGTCCTTCCGGCTGTGGCAAGACCACGCTGCTCAACATCATCTCCGGTCTGTTGCAGCCTTCGCATGGCCGCATCCTCTTCGACGGCAAGGATGTGACGAATCTTTCGACGCAGAGCCGCAACATCGCGCAGGTCTTCCAGTTCCCTGTCATCTACGACACGATGACCGTTTACGACAATCTCGCCTTCCCCCTGCGCAACCGCGGCGTGGCGGAAGCCGATGTCGACCGGCGCGTGCGCGACATTCTCGAAATGATCGACCTTGCCGGCTGGGCCAAGCGCAAGGCGCAGGGGCTGACGGCCGACCAGAAGCAGAAGATCTCTCTCGGCCGCGGCCTGGTGCGCAACGACGTCAACGCCATTCTGTTCGACGAGCCGCTGACCGTTATCGATCCGCATATGAAATGGGTGCTGCGCTCGCAGCTGAAACGGTTGCACAAGCAGTTCGGCTTCACCATGGTCTACGTCACCCATGACCAGACCGAGGCGCTGACTTTCGCCGAGAAGGTCGTCGTCATGTATGACGGCCAGATCGTTCAGATCGGCACGCCCGCCGAACTCTTCGAGCGGCCGAGCCACACCTTCGTCGGCTATTTCATCGGTTCGCCGGGTATGAACGTCATGCCGGCGCAGATCGACGGCAGCGCCGTCAAGGTCGGAGACGAGGTGCTGGCGCTCGATTACGCGCCGAAGACTGCAGGTAGCTCCAAGACCGAGCTCGGCATCCGCCCGGAATTCATCCGCCTCGGGCGGGAAGGCATGCCGATCACCATCACCAAGATCGAGGATATCGGTCGACAGAAGATCGTGCGCGCTCGCTTCGCCGGCCAGCCGATTGCGATCGTCGTGCAGGAGGATACGGACATCCCCACGGATGCTCGCGTCACCTTCGATCCGTCCGCCATCAGCATTTACGCCGACAGCTGGCGTGTCGGCAGGGAGGCCTGAGCCATGCAGAAGACGTGGAACAACAAAGCCTGGTTTCTGGTCCTGCCGGTGCTGTTGCTCGTGGCCTTCTCGGCCGCCATCCCACTGATGACCGTGGTCAACTATTCGGTCCAGGATACGTTCGGCAACAACGAGTTCTTCTGGGCAGGTACCGACTGGTTCGTCCAGACTCTGCATTCCGACCGCTTCTGGGAAGCGCTCGAGCGCAACCTGCTCTTCTCCTTCATCATCCTGGCGCTGGAAATTCCGCTCGGCATCTTCATAGCGCTCAACATGCCGAAGAAGGGTATCGGCGTTCCGGTCTGCCTCGTTCTGATGGCGCTGCCGCTGCTCATCCCGTGGAATGTCGTCGGCACTATCTGGCAGGTCTTCGGACGTGTCGATATCGGCCTCCTCGGCCATACGCTCGAAGGGCTCGGCCTCGATTACAACTATGTCCGCGATCCCGTCGATGCCTGGGTCACCGTCATCGTCATGGATGTCTGGCACTGGACGAGCCTCGTCGTGCTGCTCTGCTATGCCGGCCTCGTCTCGATCCCCGACGCCTATTATCAGGCCGCCAAGATCGACGGCGCCTCGCGCTGGTCCGTATTCCGCTATATCCAGCTTCCGAAGATGAAGCGGGTGCTGCTGATCGCCGTGCTCCTGCGCTTCATGGACAGTTTCATGATTTATACCGAGCCCTTCGTCGTCACCGGCGGCGGCCCCGGCAACTCGACGACCTTCCTGTCCATCGATCTCGTGAAGATGGCCGTCGGCCAGTTCGATCTCGGCCCCGCCGCGGCGATGTCGATCATCTACTTCCTGATCATCCTGCTGCTGTCATGGATCTTCTACACGGTCATGACCAGCAGCGACGCCAACGCCTGAGAAAGGAGAGATCCATGGCTGCGACAATGAAATACAAGCCCGCCGGAAATTTCTCCTGGGTGGTCACGACGCTCTACATCGTCTTTCTGCTCCTGCCGATCTACTGGCTGATCAACATGAGCTTCAAGGAGAATGCCGAGATCACCGGCGCCTTCTCGCTGTGGCCGCAAAACCCGACGCTCCGGAACTACGCCGTCATCTTCACCGATCCGTCCTGGTATAGCGGTTATATCAACTCCATCATCTACGTGGTGATGAACACTGTTATCTCGGTGCTTGCGGCGCTGCCGGCGGCCTATGCCTTCTCGCGCTACCGGTTCCTCGGCGACAAGCACCTGTTCTTCTGGCTGCTGACCAACCGGATGGCGCCGCCCGCCGTCTTCGCACTGCCCTTCTTCCAGCTCTATTCCGCCTTCGGCCTGATCGACACGCACATCGCCGTGGCGCTCGCCCACTGCCTGTTCAATGTGCCACTGGCAGTCTGGATCCTCGAAGGCTTCATGTCTGGCGTGCCGAAGGAGATCGATGAAACCGCCTATATCGACGGCTACTCCTTCCCGCGCTTCTTCGTGAAGATCTTCATGCCGCTGATTGCGAGCGGGATCGGTGTCGCCGCCTTCTTCTGCTTCATGTTCTCCTGGGTCGAACTGCTGCTGGCCCGCACGCTGACGACGACCGCGGCAAAGCCGATCTCGGCGATCATGACACGCACGGTTTCGGCGGCCGGCATGGACTGGGGCGTACTGGCGGCAGCCGGCGTGCTGACCATCATTCCCGGCGCGCTCGTCATCTATTTCGTTCGCAATTACATCGCCAAGGGCTTTGCCCTGGGCCGCGTCTGAGGAGGAGACGGCCATGAATTTTTCCTGGATGGCTTGGACACTGCCGACGGCGCTGTTCTTCCTGACGATCCTGGCGCTGCTAATAGCCATGAGCGTCTGGGAATATTTTTCGCCGGGCGGCACGCCGCGCACAGGCGTGCTGCGGTTCGAGACGACGCGCGGCGACCGGCTTTTCATTTCGCTGCTTGGGGCAGCATTCATTCATCTTGCATGGCTTGGGCTCGCTGGGCCCAACCTGTGGTGGGCTCTTGCTATTTCCGTAGTCTACGCCATTGGCGTGTTCCGCTACGTGTAACGGCAGGGAGAAGACAGATGGCCGGGGGTACTGGCCGCCTGAGACGTGACTGCAATCGCAAACCCTGGGAGGATATTATGCGACGGCACTTATTGACGACGACAGCAGGCTTGCTGCTGGCGATGACAGCATCGGCCTATGCCGGCATGGACGAGGCCAAGACGTTCCTCGACAAGGAAGTCGGTGATCTCTCGACGCTTACCCGCGCCGACCAGGAAAAGGAAATGCAGTGGTTCGTCGATGCCGCGAAGCCCTTCGCCGGCATGGACATTAAGGTCGTTTCCGAAACGATCACCACGCATGAATATGAATCGAAGGTGCTGGCTCCGGCCTTCACCGCGATCACAGGCATCAAGATCACCCATGACCTGATCGGCGAAGGCGATGTGGTGGAAAAGCTGCAGACGCAGATGCAGTCGGGCGAAAACATCTACGACGCCTACATCAACGACTCGGACCTGATCGGCACCCATTGGCGCTACCAGCAGGCCCGCTCGCTGACCGACTGGATGGCCAATGAAGGCAAGGATGTCACCAATCCTGGTCTCGACGTCGACGACTTCATCGGCAAATCGTTCACGACGGCGCCTGATGGCAAGCTTTACCAGCTGCCGGACCAGCAGTTCGCTAACCTTTACTGGTTCCGCTACGACTGGTTCAACGACGAGAAGAACAAGGCGGACTTCAAGGCGAAGTACGGCTACGATCTCGGCGTGCCGGTCAACTGGTCGGCTTATGAGGATATTGCCGAGTTCTTCACCGGCCGCGAGATCGACGGCAAGAAGGTCTATGGCCACATGGACTACGGCAAGAAGGACCCGTCGCTCGGCTGGCGCTTCACCGACGCTTGGCTTTCGATGGCCGGCAACGGTGACAAGGGCATTCCGAACGGCAAGCCGGTCGACGAATGGGGCATCAAGGTCGACGAGAACTCCCGTCCTGTCGGTTCGTGCGTCGCACGCGGCGGCGACACCAACGGCCCGGCAGCGGTCTATTCCATCCAGAAGTATCTGGACTGGATGAAGGCCTATGCACCGGCCGCCGCTCAGGGCATGACCTTCTCCGAATCCGGACCGGTCCCCTCGCAAGGTGAAGTCGCCCAGCAGATGTTCACCTACACGGCCTTCACGGCCGACTTTGTCAAGGAAGGCCTGCCGGTCGTCAATGCGGACGGCACACCGAAATGGCGCTTCGCACCAAGCCCGCACGGCGTCTACTGGAAGGACGGCATGAAGCTCGGCTATCAGGATGCCGGCTCCTGGACGCTGATGAAGTCCACACCCGTCGATCGCGCCAAGGCGGCCTGGCTCTATGCCCAGTTCGTCACTTCCAAGACTGTCGACGTGAAGAAGAGCCACATGGGCCTCACCTTCATCCGCCAGTCGACGCTCGATCATAAGTCCTTCACCGATCGCGCGCCGAAGCTCGGCGGCCTGATCGAATTCTACCGTTCGCCGGCCCGCCTGCAGTGGTCGCCGACCGGTACGAACGTTCCTGACTATCCGAAGCTCGCGCAGCTGTGGTGGCAGGCGATCGGTGACGCCTCTTCCGGCGCCAAGACGGCGCAGGAAGCGATGGACTCGCTTTGCTCCGAGCAGGAAAAGGTGCTGCAGCGCCTGGAACGCGCCAAGGTCCAGGGCGATATCGGTCCGAAACTCGCCGAAGAGCATGATCTCGCTTATTGGAATGCGGATGCGGTAAAGAAGGGCAACCTGGCACCGCAGCTGAAGATCGAGAACGAGAAGGAAAAGCCGCTGACCGTCAACTACGACGAGCTCGTCAAGAGCTGGCAGAAGAAGTAAGGCGGACCCGGCCGGAGGCGACGAGGCCTCCGGCCATCACTTCCTGCCACCGGCAGCAAGCCGGTGGCATCCCACAATCTTTCTCTCATCAAACCCGGCGTCCTGCCGCTGAGCGGCAGGCTGAGCGGTTTCGTGCGAGCCGGAGATGGATGTATGAGCGGCTATATTCTTTCGATCGACCAGGGCACGACGTCTTCACGCGCCATCATCTTCGATGGCGACATGAAAATGGCCGGCTCGGCGCAGGCGGAGATCACCCAATATTATCCGCAGCCCGGATGGGTGGAGCATGACGCCGCCGAAATCTGGCAGTCCGTCGTCGACACGGTGCGCAGCGCGATCGCCGATGCCGGCATGAACGCCGCCGCGATCGCGGCGATCGGCATTACCAATCAGCGTGAGACGGCAGTCGTCTGGGATCGCAAGTCCGGCGCGCCGCTTCACCGCGCTATTGTCTGGCAGGACAGGCGCACGGCCGAAATGTGCGAGAGCCTGAAGGCCGACGGATATGAGAAGCTGTTCAGTGCCAAGACAGGCCTGCTGCTCGATCCCTATTTCTCCGGCACGAAGCTGCGCTGGCTGCTCGACAATGTCGATGGCCTGCGGGAAAAGGCGGAGGCGGGCGAGGTCTGCTTCGGCACGATCGACAGCTGGCTGATCTACAAGCTGACTGATGGTCGCGTGCACGCTACCGATGCGACCAATGCGTCGCGAACGCTGCTCTATAATATCGATGACGGGGCATGGGACGAGGAGCTTCTCGGCATTCTCGGCATTCCCTCCGCCATGCTGCCCGAGGTCAGGGAATGCGCCGATGATTTCGGCCGGGTCGACGAGGCGCTGTTCGGCGCCGCGCTTCCGATCCTCGGTGTCGCCGGCGATCAGCAGGCTGCGGCCGTCGGCAATGCCTGTTTTGATCCTGGCATGATGAAATCCACCTATGGCACCGGCTGCTTCGCTCTGCTGAACACCGGCCGGGATCGCGTTTCCTCCTCCAACCGGATGCTGACGACCATTGCCTGCCGGCTCGACGGCGAAACGACTTATGCGCTCGAAGGCTCGATTTTCATTGCGGGTGCGGCCGTGCAATGGCTGCGCGACGGCCTCGGCATCATCAGCCAGGCTTCCGAGGCAGGGGTTCTTGCGACCAAGGCGGACCCCGGCCAGCAGGTCTATATCGTTCCGGCCTTCACCGGCCTCGGCGCGCCCTATTGGGATCCAGCCGCGCGCGGCGCGATCTTCGGCCTGACGCGCAACAGCGGGCCGGCGGAATTCGCCCGCGCCGTGCTTGAATCCGTCGCCTACCAGACGCTCGACCTGCTCGTTGCGATGAAGAAGGACTGGGGCGCCAACCAGTTGGAAACCGTCCTGCGTGTCGATGGCGGCATGGCCGCGTCCGACTGGACGATGCAGTGTCTGGCGGACATCACGGGAAATCCCGTCGACCGCTCGGCGATCCGCGAGACGACGGCGCTGGGAGCCGCCTGGCTCGCCGGCTCGAAGGCCGGCATCTGGCCCGGCAGGCGAGAGTTTGCACAGGCCTGGGCCTGCGACCGCCGCTTCAATCCCTCGATGGAGGAAGGCGAGCGGCAGACCAAGATCATCGGTTGGAAGAATGCCGTGTCGCGCATGATTTCGGACACGGCGGCGGGATAGCGGCGAGATCGATGCCGTGGGTGTCAAACCACCAATCCGCACTCATGGCGGAATAGCGGTCGCGAAGGCGCAGATATTTAACGCGGAGCCGCTTCTGGCGTTCGACTTCGTCCTTAAAGAAGGGATGGTCGAGCGTGCCGCCCATCTTATGGATGCGGCGGAGCAATTTCCGCAGAACATATCCCTGTTCCTTGTTGCCCGGCCGATAGCCGCTTTCCACGATTGTCGTGACGGTCTCGCACAATGTCTCCAGCGCATCGCTTTGCGGCGTGCCGTTGACGATCATATCGAGACGTTCCCCGCCGAAGCCGACGTCTATGCAGCTTCTGAGCGGATTGACGATGTTTCCGATCTCGACCCCATCTTTGTAGAACGCGGTGCAGTATCCCGTGATGCTGCCATCGCTCCAGATGCATTGCGAATCTGGAACGACGGGCACGCGCCCACTATAGAACGGCGTCCATTCAAGCAGGTGGTCCGGATGGATCGTTACGTGATCCGGCGTGATGCCCAGTGGTCCAGAAACGCAAGCCAGAAGTCGATGGCATCGCCGACTGTCATTTCTCTAAGCGAAAAAAGGCCAAGCATGGTGAAGTGGAGAAGATGAGTCCCGTCTGGATCAGGCGTCCCGCGGTGACATAGGCAACCTCCTTCGCTGTTCGTGTCTTTCTGCAACATAGCGGTATGACGCGCATGCAGACAGGCTATTGAACATTGGCTCATTTGAGACTAAATATAACCTCAAGTGAATTGGAGCCAATTGCATGACCGGATTTGCAGTCGTTGCCGATGTTCTCGGCTTGCCAGCCAGGGAGCCGGCCTCGCGTTCGGCCTTCGGGCTGCTTTCCAGCATCGAGGAGGGATTGCCGGTCAAGGCGCTTGACCGGATGGCGCTGCTTCTCGCACCGAGCGATGCGCAGTTCAAGTACCGACTGGTGCCGAAGGCCACCTATGAGCGGCGCAAGTCCAAGCATCGGCTCTCCTCCGACGAGGGCATAAAGCTCGCTCGCCTCGCGCGCGTCTGGGGGCTGGCGCTCGATGTCTGGCAGAGCGAGATCGAGGCGCGAGATTTCCTGTTCCGCCCCCATGCGATGCTGGAGGACAGGCGGCCGATCGACGTCGTTATCCAGAGCGAAATCGGCGGCGAACTCGTTCTCGATATCCTCGGAAGCCTGAAATACGGCAGTGCTGCGTGAGCGCGCAACGCCTGGATCGCACGCTGACATCTGTCCGCATCGGAGATCCTGACGGAACCTATCCGATCTTCGACGCCACCGGCTCGACCATAGCGCCGGGGCGGTGGAATACGGCAGGCAGCCCGATCATTTACACGAGCGAACACTATTCGACGGCGCTTCTCGAAAAGCTCGTGCATGGCAGCGGGCGGCTGCCGCCAAACCAGCATTATGTCACCATCACCATACCGCGCGGGGTTAGCTACGAGGTTTTCTCCGAGCCCGCGCTCTCGGGCTGGGACAGCATGCCGGCCAGCGTTAGCAAGGACTTCGGCGAAGGCTGGTGCCAGGAGAAGCGCAGCGCTATCCTGCTGGTGCCGAGCGTCGTCGCCCGCGTCGACCGCAACGTGCTGATCAATCCGGCGCATCCGGAATTCTCCTCGATCACGGCAAGTCTCCACGAGCCAGTGTTCTGGGATCGCCGTCTGTTCGGCATGTGACGCGGCAGCAGGAAAACGTTTCCCCCGAGCAATGGCGCTGTCGCACCTCTCTAATGTTGCGATCAGGTCTTCTGGCGCGGCGAGCGGGCCATCAGCCTGGCATAGGCAATAGCCGACAGCATGTTGACGTGATTGGCTTTGCCGGTTCCGGCGATGTCGAAGGCGGTGCCGTGATCGACCGAGACGCGGTCGATCGGCAGACCGAGCGAGACGTTGACGGCCGTATCGAAGGCAACGAGCTTGATCGGTATATGGCCCTGATCGTGATACTGGGCAATGACCAGATCAAAGGCGCCGTTATAGGCCCGGGCGAAGACCGTGTCGGCGGAGATCGGACCGACAACGTCGATGCCCTTTGCTTGCGCCTGCTCGACGGCCGGCGCCAGGAATTCCATGTCCTCGGTGCCGAACAGGCCATTTTCGCCGCAATGCGGATTGAGGCCGGCGACCGCAATGCGGGCCTTTTTGCCCAGGCGCAGGAAATGCCTGTGGCCGGCTTCGATGGTCGCGAGCACCCGCTCGGTCTTGGCGCGTTCGATTGCGCCTTTCAGGGAGATATGGGTCGAGACGTGGATGGTATTCAGCCGCTCGGAAGCGAGCAGCATGAAGGAGCTCTTCGAGCCTGTGAGGTGCGCGAGAAGCCCGGTATGGCCGTCATGGTGATGGCCGGCAAGGTTCATCGCTTCCTTGTTGATCGGCGCGGTGACGATGACATCGGCTTGTCCCGACATGGCGAGATCGACGGCGCGGGTGATGTAGCGCACCGAGGCATCGCCGGCGACCGGGCTGACCTTGCCGATCTCGGGCAGGGCGGCGCCGAGCGAGACCTCGTCGACCGCGATCCTGTCGCCGGCGGCCTCGGCGGGTCCGAATTTCAGGCCCGAGCCGGTAACACGATCGGCCCGCTCCAGCGCTTCCACATTGCCGACGATAACGAAATCGCGACGCTCTTCGCTTGGAAGCGCCGCCAAGGCCTTGACGATCACTTCGGGGCCGACGCCGGCGGGATCACCGAGTGTCACGGCGACTTTCGCATTCCTGTCCATCAATCGAGTTCCTTCTGAAACCGTTGCTTAGGTCCGAAGCATGATGTCGAAAACCGCCCACACTTTTCGGCATCATGCTTTAAAAGGCGGCCGCGTAAATCGAGCGAATGTCGGCGCGGGTTAGATCGCGCGGATTGTTGTCGAGCAGCCGGCGAATGGCAAAGGCGTCATCGGCCATCGCATCGAGATCGCTTTCCGGCACGCCTAGGCCGGAGAGCTTCATTTCGATGCCGAGTTCGGCGCAGAAAGCGTAAGCCGCATCGAAGACGGAGGCGATGTTTTCCGCGGTTTCGTAGCCGAGCGCCGCCATCACCGCTTTCGTCTTCTCCGCGGCTGCCGGCGTGTTGAAGGCGAGAACATGCGGGAAGATCAGAGCATTCGCGGCACCATGAGCCACGTGCCAGCGCGTGCCGAGAGGGTAGGCGAGAGCATGGCCGCCGGCAGTATTGACCGGGCCGAGACAGAAGCCGCCGTAAAGGGAGGCGAGCGCGAGACCGGCGCGCGCCTCCGCGTCGCCGCCGTCCTTGACGGCACGGGCAAGATATCTGCCGACGAGCCGCGTTCCCTCGATCGCATAGATGTCGACCATCGGATGGGCTTTGCGGTTGGTGAAGGCTTCGACACAATGGGCCATGGCGTCGACGCCGGTTGCGGCGGTGGTGCGCGCCGGCACGCTGAAGGTCAGCGCCGGATCGACGATGGCGATGTCGGCCAGCATATGAAAGCTTTCAACGGCGAGCTTCGCCATCGTCTTGGGATCGGTGACGAGCGCGCGGATGCCGGCCTCGCTGCCGGTGCCGGACGTCGTCGGCACCTGGGCGAGCCCGACTTTGCGCGGGCCGTTGACCTTGTTCGGACCGACAACCTCGTGCAGCGTCTGCGTCGAGCCGGCAAGAACGGCGGCGAGCTTTGCCAGATCCATGGCGCTGCCGCCGCCGAAGCCGACGATCAACTCGGCATCGGCGGCGTTAGCCACTCCCAATACTTTGTCGAGGTTGGCCGTATCCGGCTCGGGCGTCACCTCGGAAAACACCGTGACCTCGCCCTTCAGTTCCAGCACATCGATGCGCGAAGCGTTGAACGCATCCGAGATCACAAGCGTGCGCCTGTAGCCCTTTTCGGCAGCCCATCTGCCGAGCTTTCCCGCCGTGCCGATGCCGAACTCGATCAAATGCGGCCGAACTATCGTGATTGGCGAACCCAAGCTGGCCATGAATCAGTCCTCCCTGCGGATCTTGCGGCAACAGTGTCGCCCTCTTTAATGTAAAGTTGTAATGTCAATGTCAAGTCGGCATTCCAGAGGGCTGAAAATTTTGTCGCCTGATATCGGAACGTTGAAGCTCTCATGCGGAGAGAATATACATAAACATCAGGTAAATCTGCACGTTATCGGATCTCTGTCTTTGAATTCCAATAATCCGCTCAGGCCGAACCTGCCTATCGTATGTTCGAGGAGCCAGTCGAACTTGTTATCAAGCTCAAGCCGTTCGACCGGTCGAAGCCGTTGAATCCCGCGTTCTTCTCCCTCTCCGGACGCAGATTTACAATTGCTCAGCCGCCGCCTCGCTTACGGCAAGGATTGCGGGGCGAGGCGCACATATTTGATGGCGCGCCGATAGTATGTGTAGGCGATATGGAGTGTGCCGTCGCCGCCTTGGACGACTGAGGGATAGGAGAATTCGCGGTTCAGCGAATCCTTGGAATTGTTGCTGAGGCAGAAGCCATCGCCGGTATCGAGATCCATGCGATGCGGAAAGCTCTTGCCGCCATTCCTCGATATCGCGAGGCTCAGCGGCGCACGCGGGACACCCCAGACCGCCTTGCGGCCGACATCGGAAGCAGGAACGGTAGCTGTCGCTCCGGCCTCGTCGCCCTCGATTTCATCGTAGAGAGACTGGCGCCGTGCATCCGACATGGCTGCATTCGAATGGTTATAAACCATTGCAATCGCTCCATCATCCAGGACTGTGGCCTGGATCGAGGAATTGTTGTTCGGCAGGTCCGTGGGCTCCGGAGCGCTCCACGTCCTGCCGCCGTCGTTCGATCGGCTGGAAAGAACGGTCTCGGCGAAACGGTTGCGGTAGAAGGCGATCATCTCGCCGCCGCCGAGTGGAAGGATGTTCATGTGCACGGCGCCGATGCTGTCGGGAACGTCGTTCATCTGCCAGCTCGCGCCGCCGTCGCGCGAGATCAACACCGCTGCCGTATCGGCGTCGCCGCTCCAGCGCCGGCCGTCGAGGCCGACGCAGCGGAAGATTGGGAGCAGCCATTCGCCTCTGTCGTTCACGACGATCTGCTGGCGAACGAAGGTACCGGGGCTGTCGCAGAGGATACGGACCGGGCCGAACGTCCGGCCGCCGTCATCGGAGATCCGGCATTTGACAACGGAGCCGTCCTGATTGCCCGAGGTCTGCGAGGTAAAAAGCAGCCATGTCTTTCCGTCAGGAGCATTGAAAATCAACGGGTTCTGCTCGGATTTCTCCGGATCGTCGCTCATCTTCTCCGGTTCGGACCAGCGCTCGGAGCCCGGCGCCAGCCGCGACATGTAAATGGAGATATCGCCCATGCCCTCCATAGTTCCGCCGAACCAGACGCAGGTCAGCGCGCCATCGGGCAGAAAGGCGAGATTTGCCGCGTGGTTCTGGATGCAGGGCGAGGGCAGATAGGTGTCTGCGCGGCCCTCGACAGCGGGGTGGGCTGTGATGGCCCCGGTCATCAGGGCGGGAACGGCTTCGGGGGGCAGTCCGGTAAAGCGCATGGCGGGTCTCCTCAGGGCAGCTTGGCGTAGCTCTCGGCGAGTGCGGCATAATCCGCTTCGCTGAGCGGCATTAGTGGTGCGCGGGTGCGCCTCCATGCGGGATTGCCCGTCTTCAGCCCGACCATTGCCTTGATGGCCGGGATCTGGACGTAGGAGTTGGAAAGTGTGCGGTAAGCATTGATGCGCGCCTGCGCCGCCTCGACTCCGCTGGCGCGCCTCTCGTCGTGGACATGGTCGTAGACCGTGCGCAGTGAATCTGCCACGAGATTGGAGGTCGCAGTGATGCAGCCCGCGCCGCCGGCCTTCAAGAGCGGCAGCAGCAGGGGATCGGCGCCCGCCAGGACGGAAAAGCCGGGATAGGCAGCGATAATGGCCTGCATGTTGTTGAAATCGCCCGCAGATTCCTTGATGCCTACGACGGTTTCCGGGAAAGCGGCAATCAGCCGGCCGATCAGCGGAATGGAGAGCGGCACACCCGAGACCTGCGGGATATGATAGAGGATGACCTGCAGTCGCGTGTCGGCGACTTTCTCCAGCACCTGCGAATAGGCGGCAAAGAGGCCGTCGTCTGAGACGCCCTTGTAGTAGAAGGGCGGCAGCATCACCACCTTGGTGACGCCGAGCGACAGGGCGTGCCGGGTCAGTTCGACGGTCTCCGGAATGGCGACGACGCCCGTTCCCGGCAACAGCTTGTCGGAAGGAATGCCGGCCTCCAGCGCCGCTTCCAGAATGGCGCGCCGCTCGCCTCCGGAAAAGGAATTGGCCTCACCCGTTGTGCCGAGCAGGGCCACGCCATGACATCCCTCGGCCAGCAGCCGTCGGCAATGATCGGTGAAAAGGCTGAGATCCGGCGTATTGTCCGCGGTCAGCGGCGTTGCGGCCGCGCTGAAAACGCCTGTAATCCTGTGATGGCTCATTCCGCCCTCCCTTCGGCGCGCCTTGTCTTGCCGATCCGTCGAACCGTCCGACAGCACATGCGATTGTCATTTGTCTGTGGCGATGGAGTGCAAAGAACTTTTCCATCGCGGCGCTTTTGTCAAGAAGACAAAATGAGTGACTGCGGAGGCGAAATATTATCTAACTGTAATTATAGTGTTATTTTTATCAGATAATTTTCGTCGGATTAAAATCGCGTTTTTTTGTTGACATATTTACAATAACGAGGGAACGATATGACAGGGATTATGCTGCGCCTGGAGGGTGCAGGGAGAGTGCTGCCGATTAATTGTGGGAGGAATGCATGTCTTTTGATCAATCTGACAAAACCAATCTATCACGTCGCAATGCGTTGAAACTCGGCCTCGCCGCCGGCGTCGGCCTTACCGTCTTCGGGATGAATGCCCGCATCGTGCTGGCGGACGAAGGCCAGGTCCTGAAAGTCGCGCATCCGGCTTTCGACCAGGACTGGTCGCCGCTGCGTGGTGGCGGCAGGACCTTCCGCTGGAACGCGATCTGGTGGGCTTCGCCGATGTATTTCGACAGCCAGGGCAATCTCAAGCCCTATGTCTTCACCAGCTGGGAATCGGCCGACAACATCGTCTGGACCTTCAAGATCGATCCCAAGGCCGTCTTCTCCGACGGCAGCAAGATTACCTCGGCCGACGTCAAGGGGTCGTGGGAAGTCGCCTCGATGCCGAACACCAAGAGCCAGCGCGCCGACCAGGTGCTGAGCAAGGTCAAGGGTTATGCCGAGATCGCCGCCGGCTCCGGCAAAGAGCTGACCGGTGTCGCGACTCCCGACGAAGGAACGGTCGTCGTGACGCTCGCCGGCGCCGATCCGATCTTCTTCATGCGCCTGGCAAACCACATCGCGCCGATCACCAAGGCGTCGCAGTCACGCGGTAGCGACGGCGAGGAGGTCATCGATTGGTACAAGCCCGACAGCAAACCGGTCTTCTCCGGGCCTTTCAAGCTGACGAGCCTCGATATCGACGCCGGCAAGCTTACTTTCGAGCCGAATGAACATTTCTTCGGGCCGAAGCCGAAGCTTGCGCGCATCGAGATCACCTCGATCGAGGACAATGTCACCGCGACCTCGCTGATCAACTCGGGCGAGTTCAACGCCCATACAGAGCTCGTCACCTCGACCATTATTCAGGACCTTGGCCCGGAATTCTCGGCCGGCCCGCTGATCCCGACCAGCCAGCATTTCTGGTTCAATATCTCCCGCGCGCCGATGGACGATCCGAAGGTCCGCCAGGCGCTGATCATGGCGGTCGACCGTGATGGCCTGTTCAAGGCTTCTTATCCCGATGGGCCGCACAAGAAGGCCGACCAGATCCTCAACTCGGTTCCAGGCGCGGAGAATTCCGGCTTTGAACCTTTTCCCTACGACCCGGAAGGCGCCAAGAAGCTGCTCGCCGAATCGAGCTACGGCGGTCCGGAGCGGCTGCCGAAGATCATGTTCGTCGGCATTTCGGCGCCGGCGATTGAGGCGGCGGCCCAGTTCATCGCCGAGCAGTGGCGCCAGAACCTCGGCATTACAGCGGTTGACATGAAGCCGCAGCAGGACGCCTACGCCGGCCCGGACCAGAACTCGGTCCAGATCTTCCGCGACGACGTCGGCACCCGCGTTCCCGATGCCGTTTCCTATCTCACGGGCTGCATCGCCTCGACCTCGTCGAATGCGCAGAACAAGCTCGGCGGATACAAGAACGACAAGGTCGACAGCGCCCTTGCCGAAGCGGCGACCAAGGCTGCGGACGATCCGCAGCGCATCGCTCTCGCCCAGCAGGCGCAGAAGGCCTTCCGCGACGATTGGGCCTTCATTCCGTGGTATTCTCAGGCGATGTCGCGCTGGGCCACCAAGGAGGTCAAAGGCCTCGATAAGAACCTCGACTGGCAGGTTGTCGAACCCTGGAACATCTCCATCGGTTGATCTCGGAAAGCCCTGTTGGAATTGACAATGAGCGCGCGAGGGCCTTGCGGCCTTCGCGCAAGTTTCAAGAAGAGATGCGATCCGTCAGGCTGATGAGGGAAACGCATCGTATAACAGGTGGGAGGTGGCCTTGCTGCGCTACGTGCTAACCCGGTTTGCCATCTGGATTCCGTCCGTTCTCGTGGTCATGCTGGCTGTCTATGCGCTGGCTTTTTACGGCGCCGGCGACCCGATCAAGCTGATCTTCCTGCGCGCGCCGGGCGATGTCGCCTACAATCCGCAGCGCATCGAAGCCATTCGCGAAAGCGCGGGTCTCAACAGGCCCTTCATCGAGCAGTTCGGCCTTTACATCTGGAACCTGCTGCACGGCCATTTCGGCAACTCGCTGACATCGGGCCGCGCCGTCTGGGCGATGGTCTCGGCCGCTGCGCCTGTCTCCTTCCAGCTTGCCCTCTGTTCCATCATTCTGACCGCCGTCGTCGCGATCCCGCTCGGCATGATCGCCGCGCTGAACCAGAATTCGCGCCTCGACTACGCCATTCTGGGCTCCGCGCTTTTCCTTTGGGCGATCCCAGCCTATGTCGCCGGACCACTGCTGATGGTCGGCCTCATCGTGCTGCTGCCGGGCGTGAAAGTGCCCTATGGCTGGGGCGGCATCCTCGATATCAGAATCCTGCTGCCGCTGATCGTCCTCTCCTTCCAGCCGATCGCGCTCATCGTGCGCCAGACCCGTGCCGCCGTCATCGAGGTGCTGTCGGAGGATTTCGTCAGGACCGCCCGGGCCAAGGGCGTGCCCGAAATCATCGTCGCGCTGCGTCATATTCTGCGGCCGGTGCTGACGCCCGTCGTCACGCAGCTCGGCCTGATCATGATTACGATCGTCAACGGCGCGATCTTCGTCGAACTCGTCTTCGGCCTGCCGGGTCTCGGCCGGCTGACGGTACAGGCGCTGATCAATTCCGATTATCCCGTCATCCTGGCGATCACGCTGATCGGATCGTTCCTGGTGATGGTGTCGAACCTGCTGGTGGACGTGCTCTATCCGCTGCTCGACCCACGCGCCAACGATGCAAGAAGGAGCCGCTGACCATGTCCGCCATCCCTCTTTCCACCGCCGAAACCGTCGACGAGCCGCCGGTCAGCCTGTGGCGCGATGCCTGGCATCGGCTGCGGCGCAACAAGCTCGCCGTCTTCGGCCTCGTCATCGTCCTGATCCTCGCCTTCACGGCGATCCTCGGGCCTTATCTCACGCCCTATGATTATCTCAGCCAGGACCTCAGTGCCCGCAACGCGCTGCCGTCGATGAGCCATCTCTTCGGAACCGACGACCTCGGTCGCGACGTTTTCAGCCGCGTTGTCTTCGGCACGCGGACCGCGTTCCTCGTCGCCGTCATCGTCACCTTCTTCGCGGTGCTGATCGGCTTGACGCTCGGCGCGGTGGCCGGTTTCTTCGGCAATCCTTTCGATCGCGCCATCATGTGGCTGACTGACGTGACGATGTCGGTTCCCAACCTGCTGCTCGTCGTCGTCATCAACGCGTCGCTGAAATCGCCGATCACCCGGTGGATGGAGGCGCGCTACCTCGAGACCCTCAACCCCTTCTACCGCCAGACCATATGGGTGGACTTCATCCTCGTCTTCGGGTCGATGGCGCTGATCTCCTGGCCGCCTTATGCCCGTCTGGTGCGCGCCCAGGTGCTGTCGATCCGCAGTCGGCCCTACATCACCGCGGCCCAGGCGCTCGGCCTGTCGAACTGGATCATCATCAAACGTTATGTCGTGCCGAATGCGCTTGGCCCGCTGATCGTCTCGGTCAGCGCCGGTCTCGGCACAGCGATGGTGCTGGAAAGCGCCTTCAGCTTCTTGGGTGTCGGCGTCAATCCGCCGACGCCGAGCTGGGGCAACATGATCTCGGACGGCCTGCGCGTCTGGCAGCATTATCCGCATCTTCTCGCCGCTCCGGCGGCCGTGCTCGGCCTCGCCTCGGTTGCCTTCAGCTTCCTCGGCGACGGCCTCAACGACGCGCTCAACCCGCGGGGCGGCAAATGATGGATACGAAAAGCACAGAACGCCTGCTCGATGTCAGGGGTCTTACCGTCGAGATCGATGGCCGCAACGGCCCGGCCGTCGTCGTCGACGGCATCGATCTCCACGTTGACAAGGGCGAGACCCTCGGCGTCGTCGGCGAATCCGGCTGCGGCAAGAGCCTTACCATGCTGAGCCTGATGCGGCTCCTGCCGAACAAGATCAAGGTCGCCAGGGGATCGGCGACCTTCGACGGCCGCGACCTGCAGACGATGTCGAACGGCGAGCTGCGCAAGGTGCGCGGCGGCGATATCGGCTTCGTCTTCCAGGACCCGATGACCTCGCTCAATCCCGTCATGCGCGTCGGCGACCAGATCTGCGAGCCGCTGATCTATCACCGCAAGATGAAAAAGGCGCAGGCCCGCGCCCGCGCCGTCGAGCTTCTGCGCCTGGTCGGCATTCCCGGTCCGGAAGAGCGCCTGCAGGCCTTTCCGCACGAACTATCAGGCGGCATGCGCCAGCGCGTGATGATCGCCATCGGCCTTGCCTGCAATCCCAAGCTCCTGATCGCCGATGAGCCGACGACGGCACTCGACGTCACCATCCAGGCCCAGATCGTCGGTCTGGTGAAGGATCTGCGCGCCAAGCTCGGCATGTCCGTCGTCTGGATCACCCACGACCTCGCTTTGATTGCCGGTCTCGTCGATCGCGTCGCCGTGCTCTACGCTGGCACCGTCGTGGAAGATGCGCCGGTGGACGAGCTCTATGCTCGTCCGAGCCATCCCTATACGCGCGGTCTGCTGTCCTCGATCCCGAAACTGTCGGATCCGCCGGCAAGCCGGCTGCGCTCGATCGGCGGCACCCCACCGGAGCCCGGCCGCCGGCCGAAAGGTTGCCCCTTTGCGCCGCGCTGTCCGCTTGTAGAGGCGGTCTGTCACGAGAAGGTGCCACGGCTCGAACCGCTGAGCGGCAGCAGCAATCATCGCGCCGCCTGTTTCGTCGTCCAGAGAATGCAGGAGGCCGCGTGATGGCTGCTCAACCGCTGCTCAAGATCGAAAATCTGGTCAAGCATTTCCATGTCAAGCTCGGTGCTTTCGGTGAGCGGTCGGCGACGGTCTATGCGCTCGACAATGTCGATCTCGACATCATGGAAGGCGAGACGCTGAGCCTTGTCGGCGAATCCGGCTGCGGCAAATCGACGACCGGTTTCACCATCCTCAATCTCTATAAGGCGACCAGCGGCAAGGTCGTCTACAAAGGCCAGGACCTGGCCACCCTCGACGAGAAGCAGATGCGGCCTTTCCGCCGCGACCTGCAGATCGTCTTCCAGGACCCGTATTCGACGCTCAATCCGCGCATGACCGTGGGCGAAGCGATCGGGGAGCCGATCCTCTTCCATAAGCTCTGCGCCAAGGCCGAGCTGAAGGAGAGGGTGGCGACGCTGCTCACCGATGTCGGCTTGCCCACACGCTTTGCCCAGCGCTATCCGCACGAGCTTTCCGGCGGCCAGCGTCAGCGCGTGGTCATCGCCCGCGCGCTCGCCTGCCAGCCGAAATTCATCGTCTGCGACGAGGCGATCTCAGCACTCGACGTGTCGATCCAGGCGCAGATCATCAACCTTCTGCTCGATCTGCAGGAGAAATACGGGCTGACATACCTCTTCATCGCCCATGATCTCGCTGTCGTGCGCCACATCAGCACCCGCGTCGGCGTCATGTATCTCGGGCGGCTGGCCGAACTCGCCACCCGTGAGGAGCTCTTCGACAATCCGCTGCATCCCTATACCAAGGCGCTGCTGTCGGCCGTTCCGGAGACCGATCCGGAACTGGAGCGCACCCGCCAGCGCCAGATCCTGCAGGGCGACGTGCCGAGCCCGCTGAACCCGCCGTCCGGCTGCCGTTTCCACACGCGCTGCCCGATCGCAATGGATGTCTGCAGCAAGGTCATCCCGGCCTGGAAGGAAGCCAGGCCCGGCCATCTCGTTGCGTGCCACGCCGTCAACACGGAGCAAATCGCATGACGCTGAAGGCTGCGATCATTGCCGACGATTTGACCGGCGCGCTCGATACCGGCACGCCCTTCGTCGAAGCCGGCCTTTCGGTCGTCGTCGCGATTGATATGGAGGCGGCCCGGGAGGCGGTCGCCATCGGTTGCGATGTCGTCGTCGTCAATACCGCCTCCCGCGCGCTGGATGAGCGCGAAGCCGCCGAAAGAGTACACTCGGCGGCGGAGGTCTTTCGTGGCGAGAAGCCGGCGGTCGTCATGAAGAAGATCGATTCCCGGCTGAAGGGCAATGTCGCGGTGGAAAGCATGGCGCTGGCGAAGGCATTCGGCCTTAAGACCGTCGTCGTCGCGCCCGCCATTCCCGATCAGGAGCGTTTGACCTACCGGGGCTGTGTCGTCGGCCGCGGCATCAACCGGCCGCTGCCGATCGCTGAGCTGTTCAAAACTGGCGCGGACCGCATTGTCGTTGCAGATGCCGAGGACGATGTCGATCTTGACCGGATCGCCGAGGGTCATGACTGGCAGACGACCCTTGCGGTCGGCGCACGGGGTCTTGGCGCCGCACTTGCGCGCCACCTCGGCGAGAGAGGTCCATCGACCAAGAGGGAATTTGCAGCAAGTCCGCGGACCCTGTTTGCCTTCGGCTCGCGCGATCCGATCACTGCCGCTCAGATGAACCGGCTTGAAAGCACAGGCGCCTTGCGCATGGTAGTGGATGCGCCGATGGGCGAGATCGAATATGGAGAGGGTCTGGCGCTGCCGGTGCTGTTGCGTTGCACAGGCGATATGGCGGCCGATGCGCGGCTCGTCGCCCGCAATTTTGCGGCAGGCGTCAAGGCTGTCATCGACGACACGAGGCCGGATATGCTGATGGTCGGCGGTGGCGATACGGCTCTTGCCGTTTTCCGCATATTGGGTGTGAGGGTATTGACGCCCAAGGGCGAGATCGAGGCGGGCATTCCCTGGTTCGATGTGACGGCCGCCGATGGCCGGCGGTTTCGGTGCGCCGTCAAGTCGGGGGGCTTCGGTAAGCCTGATAGTCTGCTAAAACTGGTTCTTCGGAATCAGGCGGCATAGAACAGGATGATTTAGGCCAACCAGCCTAAATCATCCTGTTCTAAATTCTGTAGTGAGAGCATGATGTCATCCGAAAACCGCTCACACTTTTCGGCGTCATGCTCTAGTAAGATACCGTCGGGGAGAATGACGTGGTTGAAGCGAATAGCGAATCTTTGAACGCGGAAGCCGGCCCGCCGGGCAAGCCCGAACGCGGCAAGGCCGTCAAGCTGGTCGATCGTGTCTTCGACCAGCTGCTCGAGCGGATTCGTGGCGGAAACTACCCACCGGATTCACGCCTTCCCGGCGAACATGAACTTGCCGCGATGCTGGGGGTTTCCCGGCCGATCGTCCGCGATGCGCTGGCGCGGTTGCGTGATCAGGGCATGGTCTATGCCCGACAGGGAGCTGGGACCTTCGTCAGCGCGCATGGATCGCCGACGACTCAGCTTGCCTATTCGCCGGTCAAGACGATCGCCGATATTCAGCGCTGCTACGAATTCCGGCTGACCATCGAACCGGCCGCGGCCTATTTCGCTGCCAAGCGCCGCAATGAGCAGGCGATCCAGAAGATCGCCAGCGCCCTTGCGGATCTTCGCGAAGCGACCAGCCATCAGCTTCACCGCACCGACGCCGATTTCATCTTTCATCGCGCGGTGACCGAGGCTGCCAACAACCATTATTACACCGCCTCGATCGATGCGCTGAAAGCCCATATCGCCGTCGGCATGCACCTTCATGGTCTTTCCCTGCTCGGACCCCGCCAGGGGTTGGAACAGGTCTATGAAGAGCATAACGCCATCTACAAGGCGATCGCTGATGGCCGGGCTGATGATGCACAACGGCTGATGAAGGCACATCTCGAAGGCTCCCGGGACCGTCTGTTCGAGGGCAGGGTGCTGGATCTTTCCTTCTGAGACGCCTTCGGGATTGGCTCAGACAATTCGTAACGGTGAGAGACAATGTCGTCAGCTACCGTCGCGACAGGATGCCGGCAAAGAGCTGGCGGAAGGTACCGGCAATGACGCCCGTCTCATGCGGATCCCCCGTCATCAACGCCGAGGTGAGATTCCGCATCTGCTCGAAGGTGATGTGCGGCGGCAGCGGCGGCACTTCCGGGTCGGTCTTCACCTCGAGGATGACGGGGCAATCGGAGGTCAGGGCTGCTTCCCATGCGGCGCTGAGCTGAGCCGGCCGATCGACGAAAATGCCGCGCAATCCGATGAGGTCGGCGAACTTGTGATAGGCTATGTCAGGAATGGACTGCGACGCGTCGAATTTCGGATCGCCCTCCATCACCCGCTGCTCCCACGTCACCTGGTTCAGATCCTGGTTATTGAAGACGCAGATGACGAAAGTCGGATCGGCCCAGTCCTTCCAGTATTTGGCAACGGTGATCATCTCGGCGAGATTGTTCATCTGCATGGCGCCGTCGCCGACCAGGCCGACGACGGGGCGATCGGAGTGAGCGAATTTGGCGGCGATCGCATAGGGCACGGCAGCTCCCATCGAGGCCAGTCCGCCGGAAAGCGATGCCTTCATGCCGCGGCGCATCTTCAGGTCCCGGGCATACCAGTTTGCGCAGGAGCCGGAATCGCTGGTGACGACGGCGTTTGCCGGCAGCCGCGGCGACAGCTCGCTGACGACGCGCTGCGGATTGACCGGATTGGCGTCGACGTGGGCGCGCTCGTCCAGGGTCTTCCACCAGGAGGCGACGTCTTTCTCGATCGTTTGCCGCCAGCTGCGATCCGGATTTTCCCGCAAGAGAGGCAACAGCGCCCTGAGCGTTTCGGCCGCATCACCGGTCAGGTTGAGCTCCATCGGATAGCGCAGCGACAGCATGTCGGGATTGATGTCGATCTGCACGCCGCGCGCCCGGCCTTCCTCCGGCAGGAATTCGGAATAGGGAAAACCGGAACCGATCATCAGCAGCGTGTCGCAGTCACGCATCAGGTTCCATGAGGGTTCTGTTCCGAGAAGGCCGATCGAACCCGTCACCCATGGCAGGTCATCCGGCAGCGCGGCCTTGCCGAGCAGGGCTTTGGCAGCGCCCGCCTGGAGGCGGTCCGCAACGGCAATGACTTCGTCCGTGGCGTTGATCGCGCCGGCGCCGACGAGGATCGCCACTTTCTTCCCCGCGTTCAGAATATCGGCCGCAGCCTGAAGATCGTCTCCATGCGGAAAGACCCGCGGCGGGTGGTAACCCGGACCCGAATGCACGGTTCCATGCTTTCGCGCTGGCTCCTCATAGGGCATTTCCTGCAGATCGTTCGGCAAAATGATCGCTGTCACCGTTCGGTTTGCGAGCGCGATGCGAACCGCGCGGTCGATCAGATGGCGCACTTGCGCCGGAGCGGAAGCCTGTTGCACGAAATCGCTCGCGACGTCCTTGAAGAGGGCGGCTAGGTCGAGTTCCTGCTGGTAACGTCCGCCGAGCGCGCGACGCGCCTGTTGGCCGACAATGGCGAGAACTGGCTGATGGTCCATGCGAGCGTCGTAAAGACCGGTGATCAGATGGGTGGCGCCAGGTCCCGAGGTTGCGATGCAGACGCCAAGTTCGCCTGAGAACTTCGCATAGGCGCTGGCCATGAAAGCCGCCATTTCCTCGTGTCGTGCCTGGATGAACTCCATCTTGTCGGATGCGCGATGGAGCGCCCCGAAGACGCCGTTGATGCCGTCGCCGGGATAGCCGAACATACGTCGCACGCCCCATTCGCGAAGCCGTGCCACAAGGAAATCGCCGACTGTTTTCGCCATGGATGCTGTTCTCCCGAGATCGTGTGAGATGCGCTGGAAGCGGATCTACTCCGGATCAAGCCGCAGTTTCAGTGCCGGGCTAATCGATGCGACCCGGTCTGCTTCCGTGGGTTAATAGCTGAGCCGGCCCCAGGAGGGATCCCATTCGACGTCCTCGACAAGTTCGACGAAGACGGGGCTGTTGCTGTTGCCTCTATGGGACTCTGCCAGTTGGAATGCCGCCTCAGGCTCCATTTCCTCGCCGGGATAGACCGTGTCGTCCAGGTCGCTTTCCGCGACCTTGCGAACATATCCCCGGATCTGGTTGCCCGATCGATAGAGTTTGATGATCAGCGACCCTGCCGGCGCCGAGCCATGGGAATATCGGATGTAGTCCCGACCATCTTGCGCCGGGTCACCCGCTCGATACCAATGTGCGAGGTCCTGACCTTCCGGGCGCCCCTCGCTTTCCCAAATCCGGTAGGCACGGATCCTTCGTGTCTCCTCATCGATCATTCTTGCCTCCCGTCGGGCCTCATGATCACCTTGACCATGCGGTCCTGCCGCTTACTTGTTGAGCTCTTTGGCCATCTGCAGATGATGTTCCAGAGCGGGGCGCGTACTTGCAGCCCATGCCTTCAGTTCGGGATTGTCCCCTTCGTCGCCATAGCGCTTGAAGAGATCGACCGCGTCCTCATGGGCAGATTCCTGGTCGGAGTGATACTGCTTGTTGAAATCGGCTCCTTGCAGGCCGTTCAGCTTGTCGAGCATGCTTTGCTGATCCGACGTCATGGCGCTCGGAAGCGCCGCCTTGACCTTGCCGCTGGAAACCAGTGCCTTGAGTTCCTCGCTGGTCTTCTGGTGGTCGGTGAGCATCTGCTGCGCGAAGGCCTTCGTCGCATCGTCGCCACGCTCGGTCCCAAGCTTGCTGGAGGCGATTTCGAACATGTCGCTTGCGGCTGCTTCCTTGACGAAATCTTCGGTTTTCGGCGGCACACCGATCAGGGAATTGACCCCGCTCTTTTCGGCAGCCGATTGGGCGAAGGCCGGGACAGCAAGCGAGAGGGCGAGCGAGGCGATAACACAGCGTTTCATAAGGATCTCCTGGGTTGGTGATCGCCAAACTTGCGCACAGGCGCAGAGTTCCCGCCTTATCGCGTTGTTGATGATCGCTCTTCGTTCGACACAGCCGGGGCTTAGAGCCCAAAGGGAAAAGTTTCCGGATCCGATGTACCGAACTCCGGTGCCATGAGCGGCGAAAGCGCCCGGGTTTCATCGAACCAAAGATATGCATCATATTGCCGCGACAGTGATGCCGACATGTAATGGCTCAGCCGTTCCGTTTCCGGCCGGTAGATGACGCCGATGAAGCGCTGAAGCCGCTGGTCGACGAGGCTTGCATGCAATTCTTCATCGGCCGCGAGGTCGAGGAGAAATCGCGGCTTTCCGGAATCGTGACAGAGACGCTCGCAGCTTTGCGGCAGGGACGGATTGACTTGCTTCTTCTCGGCCTGTCCATCCCAGTCGCTTGCCGCAATCACCTCGCCGGAATGCGTACCCAGTCCTATGAGGCTTGTCATTCCATCGAAACGCTGCCGACACAGCTGGCCAAGATTCAGTTCGTCGCGGGCGGCTGCCATATCGGTATAGCGGGCATCGCCGATATGCGAGTTGTGCGCCCATATGATGATCTTTGCCGTCGGACCGTGGAAGTCGAGGAGGTGCTCGACGGTATCGGCCATGTAGGTGTCGCGGAGATTCCAGGCCTGAGAACCGCCGTAATACATGATCCGGTAATACCGCTCGGCTGCGGCAAGCAACCGCGCCGACTGGGCGGCGTTCAGAAAGTCATGACCGTCTGAGGCAGCGTCGTCCAGGGATCGCGCCAGGAGCTCCGTGCATTGCTTGAGCACCGCCTCCTCGCATGACCTATAGGCATCGGTGAGCACGGCCCGGCCATAAGTCGCCGGATCGCTCTGCCAGGGGCTGAGGCAGCCATAGCGTTCCCTGGCAATCTCGGCGGTCTCCGGGCTGACATCTTCGAGATAGTCGAGGACCGAGCGGATCGATCCCGACATGTTGTAGAGATCCAGGCCGTAGAACCGGATCGGATCGGCGTGTAAAGCCTTGCGACGCTCATTATGCCCCTTCAGCCAGCCGAGGAATCGCGAAAATTCCAGGTTCCGCCACATCCACCTGGGAAAACGGCTGAACGGCCGATCGCCTTTCGACGGCTGGCCGTTTATCCAGCGGTCGACCGCCGCGGCGTCCGGCCAATCCGCTTCGACCGCCACCATATTAAACCCGTGATGTTCGATCAGGTGACGGCTGATGGCCGCGCGTGCCTCGTAGAATTCGGCCGTGCCATGGGTGGATTCACCCAGCAGAACGATGCGGCTTTCGCCAAATCGATCGAAAAGGGCGGCAAAGCTCCGGTCGTCGACCGAGGGAAATTCTTCCGCCATGGTCGCGATGAGTTTGTAAGGCGTTTCCTCCATGCGCGATGACGGGGCTGCCGCCGTGTACATCGGATGTGCGGCAGTCCAGGCATCCTCGCCGATCAGGGGAACGAAGAAGACGCCGCCGAGATCCTCCTCCTCGAAGGTGGTTGCACCGGTGCGCGTGATGCGTTTCAGGCGCTGCTCTTCACCTCGGCCGACCGGGATGACGAGCCGCCCTCCGAGATCCAGCTGCTCCTTCAAGGCGGCCGGCACCTCGGGTGCGCCCGCGGAAACGATAATGGCATCGAAGGGAGCGGCTTTGGCCCAGCCCTTGCTGCCGTCGCCGACTCGGACGTCGATGTTGCGGTATCCAAGCTTCTCGAATCGCTCCCGAGCCTGAACTGCCAGCCTTTCATGCCGTTCGATGGAATAGACGTGCCTTGCGATCCGGCTGATGAGGGCCGAGGCGTAGCCCGAACCGGTTCCGACCTCCAGAACCTTGTCGCCGGCGTCCAGATCGGCTTTTTCGATCATCAGTGCGACAATGTAGGGCTGCGAAATTGTCTGGCCCTCGCCGATCGATAACGGCGCATCCTCATAGGCGAATTCCTCGAAACCAGGATCGACGAATTTTTCGCGCGGCACCATCCGCATCGCCCTGGTAACGCCTCGATCGCGAATGCCGCGACGCATGACATGATGTTCCACCATGTGGTCTCGGATGCGGGTCATATCCATGGGTCACCTCCAGTCTCGGGGAGAACAGCTGAAAGCAGGTGGTTGTTCCCCGGCAGTGCGGCCATGGCCTTGCTAGGGCTTACACTCGTTTGCGGCCATGGCTTGCGGGTTCAACCGGATCGCAGCGCCCGTCAGCACGGCATCGATATCAGGCGCGCGTCGCAGATGGCCAATTGTTCCGCACAGTTCGCGAGTTTTGCAATATGAGCGGATGGGATCGGCGGCAGAGCGACGGCCAGCTGCCTGGGTCCTTCTATGCCCTTGGCTCCGGGAACCCGAGCGGCCGCTGGTTGTTGGTTATCGCCCCAGCCCCCGGATAAGGAATAGAGATTGAACCTCAGTACCCTCCTGTTGGGTCGGCGTCTCGCCAATCGCGAGCACGAAGACAAGAAGATCGGTTGGGTAGAAGCCGTGCCCGCCATGGGGCTGGATGGCCTCGGCTCATCATCCTATGGGCCGGAGGCAGCGCTCACCGTCCTCATTCCACTCGGCGCGCTCGGCCTGGCCCATATCGGCCCGGTGATCTTCTGCATCGTTGCTCTGCTGGGGGTTCTCTATTTCTCCTACCGGCAGACGCTCGCCGCTTACCCGACGAATGGCGGCGCCTATGTGGTGGCGAAGGAGAACCTCGGAGAATATCCGAGCCTGCTTGCCGCCGCAGCGTTGATGATCGATTACGTCCTGAATGTCGCTGTTGGCGTTTCGGCAGGGGTTGGGGCACTCGTCTCGGCGGTGCCGAGCCTTCACCCCTACATTCTGCCCCTCTGCCTTGGCATCGTCCTCCTCGTCATGCTGGCCAATTTGCGAGGAACGGGAGAGGCCGGCTGGCTATTCGCATTGCCGACCTACCTCTTCATCCTCTGTTTCCTTGGCGCCATCGGCTATGGGTTGGTGGGCATCGCTTTGGCGGAGAAGCCCACCACCCTCATTCCGCCGCCTGCCCTGGGCCCAGTCACACAGGGTGCGACCGTCTGGCTCCTCATGCACGCCTTTGCCAGCGGCTGCACGGCCATGACGGGAGTGGAAGCCGTTTCCAACGGGATGGGGTCTTTCAGAGAGCCTGTCATGCGCAACGCTTATTTCACGCTGACGATCATCGTCGTCATTCTCGGTCTGCTTCTTGGTGGTGTCGCTACCATCGCAACCGTCTTCGAGATCGGCGCAATGGATCAGACGAAGGAAGGTTATCAGAGTGTCCTGTCGCAATTGCTTGCCGCCGTCGCCGGCCACGGCGCCTTCTATTATATCGCAATGGCCAGCCTTCTCAGCGTTCTTTGCCTGTCGGCCAATACCAGCTTCGTCGGCTTTCCGCGTCTTTGCCAGATGGTTGCCGCCGACGGCTATCTGCCGAGGGCTTTCGCCCAGCCGGGCCGCCGCCTGGTGTTCACCGTCGGCATCGTGTTTCTTTCCGGCTTCGCCGCACTGCTTTTGATCGTCTTCGGAGGAATAACCGACCATCTCATACCGCTCTTTGCGATCGGCGCCTTCTTGACATTCACGATCTCTCAGGCGGGCATGACGATGCATTGGCGCCGTCAGCCCAAGAGGTACACCGCAAAGCTGGCGATGAACGCGGTCGGCGCGGTTTCGACAGGTGCGGCGCTCATCATCATCCTGATCGCCAAGTTTGCGGAGGGCGCGTGGATCACCCTCATCACGGTCCCGGTGACCATTGCCATTCTGAAATCGATCAAGAGCTACTACCGCTCGCTTCAACGCGAACTCAGGACGCCTGGTCCTATCACCGTCGAAGATATTGAGCCGCCGACCGTTCTCGTCGTAACCGAAACATGGAACAGGTTGAGCGAACGCGCCATCAAGTTCGCTCTGACGATCTCGCCCGACGTTGTCGCGGTCCATTTCATCCGTCTCGGTGGGCCTGATCTGGAGGAAGGTGAAAAAGCGCTTCGCGAGGAATGGCGCGTCGAGGTGGAAGAGCCGATCGCCGCCCACGGGCTGAAGCCGCCGCGGCTCATGCTCATCCCAGCGCCTTATCGGCAACTGCATGAGCCGCTTCTGCGGCTGATCGAAAAGCTCGATGCCGATAGTCCGGAGAGGCGGGTCGCGGTTCTGATCCCTGAAACGGTGAAAGACAAATGGTGGCAGAAGCTGCTGCACATGAACAGGGCAGGGCGGCTAAGGGCAAAACTGGTCAAGCTTGGAGGTCCCCGCCTGACGGTGGCGACGGTTCCCTGGCGACTATATCGGGAGGAGCAGGCGGCGACATGAGCGTTTTCTCACCGTGCAGCGGCGGAACTTAGTGTCCGGAGCGAAGTTGGACAGGCACCAGCAAAGAGGCGCCAATGTCCCCGAATCCACTTATATCTGAACCGGTCGAAGAGCTTGCCAGACGCCTCGAGGCGATGACCGACGACGAGTTGTTTCTGACCATGAGTGAACTGGAAACAGCGAGCAACGCTGCCGAGAACGACGCGGCGGCGGAGGTTCTCTCCCGGATCGCTTTGACCGAGGACGAGATCGAGCAGCGTTATCCTGGCCAGGTGCTCGCGCCGTATCGCGACTGGAAGCAAAGGCAGCCGCTGCTGTAACCGCGTGAGCCATGGCAGCACCATCGCTCAAAACCAAGAGGAATGGAGGCTTCAATGAGCAGTTCTGAGACGACGACGGATCACAAGAAAATCCGTAAATGGGCGGAGGAAAGAGACGGCAGGCCGGCAGCTATCCGGACCCGCGGCAAAGGCGGCGTTCTCCGGATCGATTTTGGAGAAAAGGAAGAGGAATTCGACGAGATCGACTGGGACGAATTCTTCAAGATCTTCGACGAAAACAAGCTCGCCTTCCTCTACCAGGACAAGACCAAGGACGGAAAGACGAGCCGCTTTAACAAGTTTGTCGAGCGCGACTGAGCGCTCAACCTTCTTGCCTTCTGGTCGCTGCCGTGATGACGGCGGCGACCGGTCGTTTAGGGAAACTGCCATCTATTTTATGCCCGAACCGGGCTTTGCCATCTTCGAATGCTGGTCGGCGAGCACGCTTGCCGGCGTGACGTTGGCGACGGCCGCCTGAAGCTTGTTCTTCCAGCCGCTGACGACATCACCTTCGCCATCCATCATTGCGTCATAGCCGATGCGCGCGACTTCGCCGGCATCGTCCTTCTTCGCCTGACCGATCGCCGTATCCGTAAGTCCGGCTCGCTTGAAGAATTCAGTTTCCGTCGCGCCGGGCATAAGACAACTGACAGTGACGCCGGAATCCTTCAGTTCCTCACGCAGTGCAAAGGAGAAGCTGTTGATGAAGGCTTTGGTGGCGTTATAGACGGCCTGGTAGGACCCCGGCATGAAGCCTGCGATCGAGCCCGTCAGCAGGATGCGCCCTTCGCCGCGGCTGCGCATCTGATTGCCGATCGCATGAATGAGGTGGATCGTTCCGGTGACATTGGTATCGACGACCCTGCGCGCCGCGGTGAAGTTCTGGTCGAGAAAGGCCTTGCCGAGGCCGCATCCCGCGTTGGCCATCAGCAGGTCCACCGACCGGCCGCTGGCCGTGATCCGTTCCACAAGCCGGTCCACGCCCTCGGGCGTTGAAAGGTCGGCTTCCACGGCATCCACTGCCGTGCCGAATTCCTTCAGCCGGGCCGCCGCCTGGTTGATGCGGTTCTCATCGGCGGCAATGATGAGATCATATCCATCGCGGGCTGCGCATTTCGCCAGTTCGTAGCCGATGCCCGTGGAGGCGCCGGTGACGACGGCGAGGCCCTTGCCTGCTTCCTTATCAGCCATGATCCTTCTCCTTTAGAGCCTTCCGTTCGAAGGAAGCGCAGGAAGTTTAGGGTTTCAGGACGACCTTGATGCATCCGTCCTGTTTGTCGCGGAACGTCTTGTAGAGGGCCGGACCGTCTTCCAGCGTGCCGCGATGGGTGATGACGAAGGACGGGTCGATGTCGCCCTTTTCAATACGCTCCATCAGGATGGGCAGATAATGCTGGACAGGCGTCTGGGCCATCTTGAACGTCAGGCCGCGGTTGATTGCCGAACCCATCGGGATCTTGTCGAGAAAACCGCCATAGACGCCGACGATCGAGACCGTTCCGAAGTTGCGGCAGCAGTGGATGGCCTGACGCAGCACATGCGGCCTGTCCGTTCCCATGAACATGGCGACCTTGATGCGGTCGAGGCGCGAATCCCAGCTGGCGGCCGCCTCGGCTTCGGTTCCCACCGCGTCGATGCAGGCATCCGCACCGCGGCCATCGGTCAGTTCCATGATCTGGTCGTAGACGTCCTTGTCCATAAAATCGAGGGTAATGGCGCCGGCCGCTTGCGCAAGCGCCATCCGTTCGGGCACTGCATCGATGGCGATCACCCGTTCGGCGCCGAGCAGGAAGGAAGAGCGTATTGCCATCTGGCCGACCGGGCCGCAGCCCCAGATCGCGATCGTGTCGCCAGGCTGGATGTTGCAGAAATCGGCCGCCATATAACCGGTCGGGAAAATATCGGACAGGAAGAGCACCTGCTCGTCGGAAAGCCCCGCCGGCACCTTGATCGGCCCGACATCGGCATAGGGCACGCGCAGATATTCCGCCTGTCCGCCGGCATAGCCGCCGAGCAGATGCGAGTAGCCGAACAGGCCCGCCGGCGAATTGCCCCAGAGTTTCGCGACCTTGGCTCGATCGGGATTTGAGCGCTCGCAGCCGGAATAGAAGCCGCGCTTGCAGAAGAAACATTCGCCGCAGGAAATGGTAAAGGGCACGACGACGCGGTCGCCGACCTTGAGTTTGGTATTGTCCTTGCCGACTTCCACCACTTCGCCCATCGTCTCATGACCCATGACGTCGCCGCTGTGCATCTCCGGCATGACGCCGTCGTAGAGATGCAGATCCGATCCGCAGATCGCGCAGGCCGTGACCTTGATGATGGCATCGCGCCCGTCCTGGATCTGAGGATCGGGGACGCTGTCACAGCGGATGTCGTGCTTGCCGTGCCACGTCAGAGCTCTCACGGTGGTTCTCCTCGCCGGTCGCCGGCGCATCGGCCCGAAAATCGGAATCGATTTCGGAAAAGCCCGATGCGCGGATTCAAGGTGTTAGAGCGCCTTTGAGCGTCCGAAAGGACGCGCAACGCTCTCATGGCGCTTCAACATCAGCTTCGGAAAAATGTTCCCGGCAATGCAGGGCTTTTCATGGTCAGGGTTCATAGGCTGATTCAGGGGAACCCCGGACTATGCCGTGAGTTCACTCAAAAGGGTCGCAACGTTGCAAGGAGAAGATGATGACCTCCCCCAAACATGCCAAGACCATGAAGCCAAGCGATATTGACCTTACCGACGATCCGGGCATTAGCCGCTCGCGTGGCATCGTCTCGCCGCCGGACGACGAAGCAATGCAGGCCGAAAACACCGTCGAAGGCGACACAGCCAACGATACGACGCCCCAGGGCGGTGTGGATCCGCGCCAGCGTGGACGCACCAACAAGTAGCCGTGACGCTCGGCTCAGTCAGAGCTCAAGCAACGCGTAGGGCTTTCCCGTAGGCTTCTCGATATGGGCCGCGACATTGTAGACGGGGGCGCCGCCCGGCGTCCGGCCCTCATAGGACCCCCGGTGGGCGTGGCCATGCACGACCGCACTGACGCGGAATCGGTCGATTGTTTCCGCCAACCGTGAAGAGCCGAGAAACGGATAGATTTCCAGGGGCTCGCCGGCCACCGTTTCGGCAATGGGCGCGTAGTGCAGCACGACGAGGGAGCGATCGGAGCGGACCTGGCGCATCGCGTTTTCGAGGCGCATCGACTCCTCGACGCTTTCGGCCACCATCGCCTTGATCGCCGCCTCGCCGAACGAGCCGAGCATGTGTCGCCCGAAGCCGCCCGCAAAGCCCTTGACGCCAACGAAGCCGACGCCGGCGACTTCGGCCGCCTGACCGTTGAGCAGTTTCACGCCGGCATCGGTCAGGACCCGGCAGACGTCATCGACCTGGCCGCTCTCGTGATCATGGTTGCCGAGGACGGCGACTGTCGGCACCGTGCAATGGCGCAGATCGCTCGCAAGCAGTTCGGCCTCCTTGGGCTTGCCGAGATCGGTGAGGTCGCCGGCGATGACGAGAACGTCGGCCACGGAGGAAATCTCCGCAAACAGATCCTTGTAGGACTTGGCGCCGTCTTCGGTCACATGAAGATCGGCCACCGCCGCAATTCTCACGCTCCTTCGCTGTTCATCCATTATGGTTCTCCTAATCTCCTCGCAATTCGCCTTCGCCGCCGACATCGGCAAAACCCCATTCCTTCACGTCGATTTCGAAATCCACGCGGGAATACATCCGGCCACGGCATATTTTCATTTGCGGCAACGGCAGCTCCTGCTGCGCCTTGAGCCGGTCCAGCAGTTCTTCCAGCAGCCATTGCGGAATCTTGTCTCGCTCGGTCGGGTAGATCCACCGGAAATTGAGGAGATGGATGAGGAGGACTTCCCAGTGAACTTCCAGGTAAGCCAGCAGCTTGCGCCAATCGATGGAATCATGTGCCTTCAAGAGGACGTGCGCGATATCGGCGCCATCATAGCGGTGGCGCAGTTGGACAAAGCACTTCGACCAGACGAGTTCGGTCGGGCTGACGATCCTGACCGTGTGGCCGCACATCTTGACCCTGCGCGCATCCTCGAACCAGTCGTCGCCGACCGGCATCGTTCCGTTGGAGGAGGCAAAGATGACGTCGAAGAAATGGTTGCCCTTGAAGACCTTTCCGAGCCAGCGCTCGTCCTCGACTTCGACCGTGTAACCCTTTGCCTTGAAGTGGCCGAGGATGCGCGCGTAGTCGCCCGCTTTGCAAAAAATGTCGAAGTCCTTCGTCTGGCGCGAAATGCCCGTATAGGCGCAGACAGCATAGGTGCCGGCGACCAGAAACGGGATCTGCGATCCGACGAGTTCTCGGACGGCCCGGGTCACGAACGGCTCGGCGTCGGGATCGATGAGTTCCGGAACCGCCTTCACTTTCATGAGCGAATTGTCGTTTTTGTCTCTTTCGGCACTTCGAGCGGTCATCGTCGATCCCAGCAATTGATACGCAAAGCAACACCTGGATGGCTTCTATGTTCCGCCGAGCCCGTCGGGGCGATGTACACGCGATAATCGCAGGGGGGCGACAAAAGCTGCCGAATTATCCGGAACTTCGCTACCGGCGCGTCGTTTGGACCATGACAAGCATCGCAGAAACGTTCCCGAGATCTGAACGGAGGATGTCATGGACAAGCGAGCGAAAATATCCACCGGCACCAATGACAGGCCCAGAAACGAGACTATTGCTGAAAGCGGCCCCGGCATTCCCGATGACAGCGGCCGGATGGTTGAGGTGCCGGATGCGGAAGCAAGGCGCATGAAAGCGTCGCTGCTGCGCGATCGGCTCGACGAACTCAAGGAGAAGCTCGATGAGGAGACGGAGCTTCCGCAACGGGGCGCGCCATGAGCGAGGTGAGGAAAGGCGGCTCTTTTCCTTCAGGAATGAGCCACGATAACTCCCAACCGCCACGGCGCATGCTGATATGCGTGGTCACCATTTTTATGATCGCCTGCCTTGTCGCACTCGCATTCACATGGATGAGGCATCCCGGCAAACCCGGCGAGACATCACCTGCGGCCACGACGGAGCAGACACGATGAGCGAGGGGGATAAAGATCCGGTTCAGCGGCCGTCGTCCTCTTCCGTCGGCAGGCGCGCCAGGCTCAATGCCGGCAGAATAGCCCTGATCCTGGTCGGCACGGTCGCCGTTGTCGCATTCACCCTTTATGCGACGATCGTTCTCTATGGCCTCGTCAAAGGCTCCTAGATCGATCACATGCCGGCGCCATAGATGCCGTCGATTGCCTCCGCGACCGCGATGAAATTCTCGCACGCGGGATCGTGGCGCTGGCCTCCGGCGAGCTTTCTTGCCCAATCCACGGCAGCCCGTCCGCCCCATTCATCGGGAGGGAGGGCCAGAGTTTCGCTCGAAGTGCCGGACATCCTGACGGCCGTAAAATCATAGAATGAGCCATCGACATTTCTGAACGAGGCGCCTCCCTCGGTTCCGAAGAAATCAGCGCGGATCTCGGCGTCACAGCCGGCGTTGAGGCGCCAGGAGCATGTCAGACGGATGATTTCGCCGCCTGCAAGCGTCAGCGTTGCGGTCGCAAAATCCTCGACCTGACCCTTGCTTTCGAGCCTTTTCCCACCCGCTCTCAATGCGCTCGTGACGTTGGTGACGGAGGGAAAATCGAGGCACCATAAGGCCAGGTCGACGAGGTGAACCCCGAGATCGATGACGCAGCCGCCGCCGGACTGGTTCTTGTCGTAGAACCAGGGCTTGTCGGGGCCATAGGCGTTGTGGAAGGTCAGATCGGCCGCAAAGATCTTTCCAAGAGCGTTCGCGCGGATGAGCTGACGGATCTGCTGCATGCCCTGCGTGTGTCGATAGGAAAGGTCGACGCCAAGCAGCCTGTCGGCGGTTCTGGAAGCATCGACGACGGCCCTGACCTCGGACGCCGTTCGGCCAAGCGGCTTTTGGCAGAAGACGGCAAAGCCCGCACCGAGGGCGCGGATGGACTGTTCGGCATGACAGGCGCTTGGCGTGGCGATCACGATGCCGTCGAGCTCCTGTTCCAACAGCGCGTCCAGATCGGCGACGATCCTGGCATCCGGGGCAAGCGCCAGGGCCTCTCGTGCCATATTTGCGGAGGGGTCGGCGACGGCGACGGCCTCGGCAACGCCGCTCCCGAGGATCGCTTTCATCCGATGCCGGCCGATCCAGCCTACGCCGAGAAAGCCGAGCTTCAGCCGTCTGGCGGTCGCCGCATGTTCTCCGGAGATCCACGTCTTCATGAATATTGCACCAGAGCCTTGAGGAAACCGTCCGGCCGGTCGCGCGTCGTGTTGAGGGCGTCGTCCAGCCTTTCCAGCGGATAGCTATGGGTGTAGAGCGGCTGCGGATCGATCCGACCTTGGCGCACGGCTTCTATGGCGTCGCGAATGCCTTTGATATAGACGGCCGGCTCGCGCTCATGAGCGTTGATGACATCGAGGCCGCGCCAGTTCCAAAGCTGCATGTTGATTTGGCGGGGCCCATCCTGGTGATAACCGGCGATGATCAGTCGCCCCCGTTCCTTCGTAAGCTCGCCCGCCAGGTCGAGCGGCCATTGTTTGCCGACGGCTTCAATGACGCAATCGCAGAATTTTCCGTCCGTGAGTGCTTTAACCTGTTCGATGATGCGCCAATGATCGTCCATGGGAATAGTCTCGGCCGCTCCCATCTCTCTCGCCACCTCAAGGGAATAGGGCCGGCGCGAGATGGCGATCACCCTTGCGCCCGCAGCCGCGGCAAGCCGGGTGAGGAGGGCGCCCAAGAATCCGATGCCGATGATGGCGACGGATTGGCCGCTCTCGATGTTGCTGCGGCCGAAGATGTTCATGGCGCAGCCGAGCGGTTCGCCCGGAAAGGGCTTGCCATCCAGCTCCTTCGGCAGTGATGCGACCATCGAGGCATCGGCAATGTCGTGCGTGGCGTAGGCATGGTAGGAAAGAGCAGCAACCCGCTCTCCCATCCGGATTCCCGTCACATCGGGGCCTATGGCGTCGACAATGCCCCAGCCCTCGTGACCTAACCCGCCAGCTTCGGTGGGGAACGTCATCCAGTCCGGCCCGGCCCAGGGCGTGAGGTTCGAGGCGCAGACGCCGCATCCTTCCAGTTTCACCCTGACCTGGCCCGGACCGGGTTCCGGCAAGGGGCGGGTATCCACCGAGATACGTCCGGGGCCGGTGACGATGGCCGCCCGCATGAGCCCGGTCTTCTGTGTCGCCGCAATGTCCATAAGATGTCCTCCAATGTGGCATCCCTAGAACAAAAGGCCTCCCGAAGAGTTCCGGTAGAGGTCAAAGAAGCATAGATGATGAAGTCAATAAAGATGTCATTGAAGAAGGAACTTTTCCATTCGCGTTCGGTTCGGCGCCTATCTCCGAAGCCAATTATTCAACCGGACGGATCTCATAATGACGATTTTGATAACTGGAGGATGCGGCTTCATTGGTCGCCACGTTGCCGAAGAACTTCTGAAAAATGGCTACGACGTGCGCATTCTCGATGCGCTGATCGACCAGGTGCATGGCGACGCCGAAGTCAGCCTGCCTGATGGAGCCGAGATCATCCAAGGCGATGTCAGAGACAAGGACGCCGTGCGCGCGGCGCTTGCCGGTGTGAACGGCGTCATCCATCTCGCCGCCGAAGTCGGCGTCGGACAGTCGATGTACGAAATTGCCCGCTACGTCGGCTGCAACGATCTCGGCACCGCGGTGCTCCTGGAAGCCATGATCGGCCTCCCCGTCAAGACGATCGTCGTCGCCTCATCGATGAGTGTCTATGGAGAAGGGCTCTATCGGACGGTCGATGGAAAGCGGCTCGGCTTTGTCAGGCGGCGCATGCAGCATGTCAAGCAGGGCCGGTGGGATCCGCTTGACCAGGACAACCGGCCGCTGACACCGGTCGCCACCGACGAGGAGAAACCGGTCGATCTTGCGTCCATCTACGCTTTGACGAAATACGCCCAGGAGAGGCAGGTTCTGATTTTCGGTGAAGCCTACGGGCTTGATGCCGTCGCCCTGCGTCTCTTCAACGTTTTCGGCGCGGGCCAGGCGCTTTCCAATCCTTACACCGGCGTGCTCGCCAATTTCGGTTCGCGTCTGGCCAACGGTCAGCCGCCGATGATCTTCGAGGATGGCAGGCAGCGGCGCGATTTTGTCCATGTCCGCGACGTGGCGACAGCTTTCCGCCTGGCTCTGGAAAAACCCGCAGCCGCCGGTCACGTGCTCAATATCGGCAGCGGCCAGGCCTATTCGATCGCCGATGTCGCAACGCTTCTCGCCGATGCCATGGGCGTGCCCGAGATTGGCCCGGACATCATGAACAAGGCGCGTTCGGGAGACATTCGCAATTGCTTCGCCGACATTTCCAAGGCGCGCGAACTGCTCGGCTTCGAACCGAAATATCGTCTCGAAAATGCCCTCGCTCCCTTCGCCGAATGGGTGCGGCAGACCGGGGCGGTCGACCGTGGCGCCGAAATGAAGCGGCAACTGGAAGAGCGGGGGCTGGTTTCATGAACAAGGCCGGTTCTCGAGCATCCGATCACCAGGAGACGAGGCAGTTCGGTTTCGTCGAATGGTTCCGGCCCGGAGAATATGAGCGGGCTGAGGTCGCGCTGCCGGACATTCTGGAAAGTGGCGCCAGTTATCTCCGCACGCATCTTTCCTGGGCGGAATATCTGGCGCCCGGCGGCCAGCAATGGTTCGATTGGCTGATCCCGCGTATCGGCAGTGAAATCGATCTTCTGCCGTGCATACACTATACCCCGCCTTCCCTGTCCCGGACGGGCAGGTCTTCGGGCCCGCCGATCGATCTCAAATCCTATGCCGACTTCGTTGATCATGTCCTGACGCGCTATGGCCGCTATATCAGCCATATCGAGCTCTGGAACGAACCGAACAACCTGCTTGACTGGGACTGGCGCCACGACAGCGACTTCCTGCTTTTCTGCGAAATGGTCGGAGGCGCCGCCTACTGGGCGAAGCAGAGGGGCTACAAACCGGTGCTTGGCGGCCCGTGCCCCTTCGATCCCTATTGGCTCAATCTGATGGGTACGCGCGGCGTGCTCGGCGTGGTCGATGCGGTCGGCTTCCATGGCTTTCCCGGAACCTGGGACAGCGAGGAGGCAAGCTGGGGCGGCTGGGACATGCATCTCGGAGAGATGCGTGGGATTATCGATCGTTATAATGCCGATGCGGAAATATGGATCACCGAAACCGGCTACTCCACCTGGCGCAATGACGAGATCGAACAGGCGCGGCGCTTCATCAAGGCCCTGAACGTGCCGGCCGATCGCATGTACTGGTATTCCTGGTGCGACGTGCCGCCGGATGTTCCGGTTCAGGAAGGCCTGTGGTTTGATCCCAGGCATTATCATCTGGGGGCTGTCAGCCACGACAACAAGCCGAAGCTGCTTGCCCGCCTTCTCACGGAAGGAGGCGTCAAGAGGCTGGAGGAGGTCGCGGCCCTTGCCGCTCCCAACATCGCCTCCGGCGCCGCGCCAATCGTCGTCACCGGCGGCAGCGGGTTTGTCGGTTGCAATCTCGCCGACAGCCTGCTCAGCGACGGCGAGGACGTCATCATTCTCGACAGTCTGGCACGATCGGGAGTCGATCAGAATCTTTCATGGCTGAAGGAGCGGCATGGCGGACGGGTGCATCCGGTGCTCGCCGACGTTCGCGATCTGCTGGGCATCGAGGCAGCCTTCAGGGATGCCAAGGCCGTGTTCCACTACGCTGCACAGACGGCGGTGACCACCAGCCTCGTCGACCCGCTCGAGGATTTCGAAACGAACGCGCGCGGTACCCTCAATGTGCTGGAATCGGTGCGCAGGGCAGGCAAACGGGCTCCGGTCATCTTTGCCAGCACCAACAAGGTCTATGGTGCTCTCGACGATCTCGGCCTGGTCGAACTCGGCGATCGTTATCTTCCCGAAGACGAGACCGTCAGGACGCAAGGAATCGGCGAGGATCGGCCGCTTGATTTCTGCACGCCTTACGGATGTTCGAAGGGTGTGGCCGATCAGTATATCCTCGATTACGCGAAATCCTACGGCATCCCTGCCGCCGTCCTGCGGATGAGCTGTATCTATGGGCCGCGCCAGTTCGGCACCGAGGACCAGGGCTGGGTGGCGCATTTCCTGATCCGGGCACTCGGCGGGGAACCCATTTCAATCTATGGAGACGGCAAGCAGGTGCGGGACATTCTGCATGTCGATGATGCCGTCGCTGCCTATCGGGCGCTGCTTTCCAATATCGAGCGGGTTAGCGGCAAAGCATTCAACCTCGGTGGCGGACCGCGCAACGCCGTCAGCGTGCTCTCGGTGCTGCGCGAGATCGAAGTGTTTGCGGGTCGGCCTGTCGAAACCAGCTTTGGCCCATGGCGCGCCGGCGACCAGTTCTATTTCGTGGCCGACACGACGAGACTTGAACAGGAAACCGGCTGGCAAGCCGGAATCGGATGGCGTCATGGTTTGCGGCACCTCGCCGAATGGCTGATCGCCCATCGTTTCGGCGGCCGGCAGATCCGCAGGGAAAAGCGGAAGGTGTCGGCATGAGCGGACACGACCGGAGCAACAGGCATCGCCGCGTGCTGATGACGGTCGACGCCATCGGCGGCGTCTGGCGTTACGCCATGGACTTGGGCGCAGCCCTGAAATCGAACAACATCGAGGTTGTCTTTGCCGGGCTGGGGCCTTTCCCGGCAGACGACAAGGTCGCCGAGGCCGGCCGGGTCGGCAAGCTCGTCTGGCTGGATGCGCCGCTCGACTGGACGGCCCAGACTGAAGAGGCCGTTGCCGAAGTTCCGCGGCTGATCGCCGATCTCGCGCGCCGCGAACAGGCCGATCTTCTGCATCTCAATCTGCCGTCGCAAGCGGCGGGCATGCAAACAAACCTGCCGATTGCGGTGGTTTGCCATTCCTGTGTCGTCACATGGTTTGCCGCTGTCCGCGGACGCGAAGTGCCGCCGGACTGGCAGTGGCAGTACCGGCTGAACCAGGAGGGCTTTGCATGCGCGGACACGGTCATCGCGCCAAGCCACAGCCATGCGAGAGCGATGGAAGCGGCCTATGGAACGATCGGAAATCTCCAGGTCGTTCACAACGCCAGCGCCCTTGCGGTTTCCGACGAACCCAAGCAGGACTTTGTTCTTGCCGCCGGGCGCTGGTGGGACGACGGCAAGAACGGGGCCGTGCTGGATGATGCTGCAGCGATGACGCGCTGGACGGTGGCGGCGGCCGGCGCGACCACCGGTCCCAATGGGCAGAACATGCGATTTCGCCATGCCGATCACCGCGGCGAGCTTTCGCATGAGCGGATGAGCGCCTTGACGCGGCAGGCGGCCATCGTCGCCTCGCCGTCGCTCTACGAGCCTTTCGGTCTAGCCGCTCTCGAAGCGGCGCGGGCGGGCGCGGCCTTGGTGCTTTCTGATATTCCCACCTATCGCGAGATCTGGGACGGAGCCGCTCTCTTTGCCGATCCGCATCGCCCCGATGTCTTCGCCGATGCTTTCAATTCTCTTGCCGGCGATCCGCAGCAGCGCGCCGCGCTCGGACGAAAAGCGCGTGCTCGCTCTGCCGGCTTCAGTGTCAAGGCTCAGGCAGAGGCGATGCGCTCGATCTATTCCGGCATGTGCGCCCGCGGTTTTTCAACAGCAGCGGAGTGACCATGAAGTTCCTTTTTTACACTCATTCACTGGTTTCCGACTGGAATCACGGCAATGCCCATTTTCTTCGCGGCATCATGCGCGATCTCCAGCGGCGCGACCATGAGACGCTGGCGCTGGAGCCGCAGGATGCCTGGAGCCGGGCCAATCTGGTGAGGGACCAGGGGCCGGCTGCGGTCGAGGCATTTCACCAGGCATTTCCGCAGCACCGTTCGCGAACGTATGGTGTCGAATTCGACCATGAAGCAGCGCTTGCCGATGCCGACGTCGTCATCGTCCACGAGTGGACGGAACCGCAATTGGTCGAGAGGCTCGGCCGCATCCGGCGCAATGGCGCAACCTTCACCCTGCTTTTCCACGATACGCATCATCGGGCCGTCTCCGCCGAGGGCGATATCGCAGGGCTGGCGCTTGACGACTATGATGGGGTGCTGGCCTTCGGACAGACGCTGCGCGAACGTTATCTCAGAGCCGGCTGGGGGAAATCCGTCTTCACTTGGCACGAGGCGGCCGACGACACGCTGTTTCGACCGTTGCCGGAGATCGAGAAAGCCGGAGACCTCATCTGGATCGGCAACTGGGGCGACGATGAACGGTCCGCCGAAATCGGCGAATTCCTGGTCCGCCCCGCAAAAGATCTCGGCTTGAACACGGTCGTGCGCGGCGTCCGCTATCCCGGCCATGCATTGGACGAGCTTCGCGAGGCCGGCATCGCCTATGACGGCTGGATCGCCAATGCCGATGTGCCCATGGCCTTTGCCCGTCACAAAGCAACGATTCACATTCCGCGGCGGCCCTATATCGAACATCTGCCGGGGATTCCGACCATCCGCGTCTTCGAGGCGCTCGCCTGCGGAATACCCCTGATCTCGGCGCCCTGGAATGACGCTGAAAATCTCTTCGAACCTGGCAGGGACTATTTGGTCGTCGGTGATGGCGAGGAGATGAAGAAAAGTCTGCGTGACGTCCTCGCCGATACCGATCTGGCTGCGAACCTTGCCGCTGCCGGCCTCGAAACGATCAAGGCTCGTCACACCTGCCGCCACCGCGTCGACGAGCTTTTTGCCATCCTGGCGCGCTGCGGCACGCATAGGGTCACCGCAAACCTGCAATCCAGGGAGGCTGCCGAATGAAGATCGCCTTTTACGGATCGAGTCTCGTCTCCGCCTATTGGAACGGCGCCGCCACTTATTATCGCGGCCTTCTGCGAGCGCTGGCGGAGAAAGGTTACGACATCACCTTCTACGAGCCCGATGTCTATGATCGGCAGAAGAACCGCGACATGGATCCGCCGGACTGGTGCAGGGTCGTCGTCTACGAAGGGACGATCGACGCCCTCAAGGCCGTCACCAGCGAGGCGTCCGAAGCTGATATCGTCGTCAAGGCGAGTGGTGTCGGCTTCGAGGACGATCGGTTGCTGGAAGAGGTGCTTCGCAACGCACGGCCGCACGCGCTGAAGATCTTCTGGGACGTGGACGCGCCGGCGACGCTTGCCGAACTCAGGACCAACCCCGATCATCCGTTGCGCCGCGCGCTCGCCGGGCTTGATCTCGTGCTGACCTATGGCGGCGGCGACCCCGTCGTGAACGCATATCGTTCCGTCGGAGCGGCCGAATGCGTGCCGATCTACAATGCGCTGGACCCGCAAACGCATCATCCGGTGCCGCAGGATGACCGCTTCGCCGCCGACCTCGGGTTCCTTGGCAACCGCCTGCCGGACCGCGAGGCGAGGGTCGAGCATTTCTTCCTGGAAACGGCGTCGCGTCTGCCGAACCGAACGTTCCTGCTTGGCGGTTCCGGCTGGCAGGGCAAGCCGATCTCGTCAAACGTCCGCTATATCGGTCATGTGCCGACGCGCGATCACAACGCTTTCAACGTGACGCCGATGGCGGTCCTCAACATATCGCGCGCCAGTATGGCGGAGAATGGTTTTTCCCCTGCGACACGGGTCTTCGAGGCGGCCGGCGCCGGGGCTTGCCTCATCACCGACTACTGGGAAGGCATCGATGTCTTTCTGAAGCCCGGGGAGGAGGTCCTGGTCGCGCGCGACGGACAGGACGTGGCTGCCTTGCTCAGCGGCCTGTCGCACCAAGCCGCACGGGAAATTGGGGAAAGGGCGCGCCGGCGCGTTCTGGCCGAACACACCTATGTCAATCGCGCCGAAACGGCAGACGAGATTTTTCGCGCCCGTCTTGGCGCGCGGGAGGCGGCTGAATGACGAGATCGCTCGATATCGTTTTCCTCGGACTCTCCCTTTCCTCTTCCTGGGGGAATGGTCACGCCACGACCTATCGCGCCCTGATCAAGGGGCTTCGGCAGGACGGCCATCGGGTCCTGTTCCTGGAGCGGGACGTGCCCTGGTATGCCAGCCACCGGGACCTGCCATCGCCGGGCTTCTGCGAGCTTGCCTATTATTCCGATATCGGCGCAATGATCGAGCGTCACGGTGAAAGGCTCGGCAAGGCCGATGCCGTCATCGTCGGATCCTACGTCCCCGATGGTGTGCCGCTCATCGACAGGCTCGAGGCGCTGGAGCCGAAACGCCTCTGCTTCTATGACATTGACACGCCGGTCACCCTCGCCAAGCTCGATCGCGGTGACGAGGAATATCTGGCGCTGCGCCAGATTCCTTTATTTGACACCTACTTCTCCTTCTCCGGAGGAAGGGTGTTGACGCGGCTCGAACAGAGATATGGCGCGCGCAGGGCCATCGCGCTCTATTGTTCGGTCGACGAGGGCCGCTATGCCGATACCGGCGAGCCCACTTGCTGGGATCTCGGCTACCTCGGAACCTATAGCCCCGACCGCCAACCGACACTGGAGCGGCTTCTGCTGGAGCCGGCGCGCCGCCTGCCGTCGATGCGCTTCGTTGTCGCCGGGCCGCAATATCCCGCCGGGATCGAATGGCCGGCCAATGTCGAGCGCATCGAGCATCTGCCGCCTGCCGATCACGCAAGCTTTTACAGCCGGCAGCGGTTCACGCTGAACGTGACCCGCAGCGATATGATTGCCGCGGGCTGGTCTCCCAGCGTGCGGTTGTTCGAGGCTGCCGCCTGCGGTGCGCCGATCATCAGCGATTTATGGCAGGGTCTCGACGAGCTGCTGCCGGACGGTAAGGCCTTGTTCGTTGCGCGCGCGCCGGAGGATGTCGTGGCGCTGCTGACGGAGCTTCCCGACAGCGACCGCCTGGCCGCCGCCGCAGCAGCGAGAAAGCTGGCGATGAGCAGTCATACCGGTGTCGCACGTGCCGGCGAGCTCGTCCGGGCTCTTTCCGATCGGCCCGCCAAGCGAGCTTTCGACCGTATCTCAGCGTGAAGGAGAGTATCGATGCTTCAAGCCAATCGTCGCGGAAAAGGCAAGACTGTTCTGGTGGCAGGAGGCGCCGGCTTTGTCGGCTCGCATCTATGCGATGCTCTGCTCGGCCGTGGCGACAGCGTCATTTGCGTCGACAGCTATATTACCGGCTCGCGGGACAATGTCAGGCCGTTGATGAACCATCCGGGCTTCCGGCTCATCGAACAGGATATCTGCAAATTCATTGAAATCGGCGAACCGCTCGACCAGATCTATAATCTGGCCTGCGCCGCGTCCCCGCCGCAATACCAGGCGGATCCCGTTCACACGATGATGACGTGCGTCGCCGGCACGGGCAATCTGCTGGCGCTTGCCGAGCGGCACCGGGCCGCCTTTCTCCAGGCCTCGACGAGCGAGGTCTATGGCGATCCCGCCGAGCATCCGCAAACGGAAGACTATCGCGGAAATGTCAGCTGCATAGGACCGCGCGCTTGCTATGACGAGGGAAAGCGCGCCGCCGAAGCTCTTTGCTTCGATATGCTGCGCGCGGGCCGCGTCGATGTGCGGGTCGCCCGCATCTTCAACACCTATGGGCCGCGAATGCAGGCAAATGACGGCCGGATCGTCTCCAACCTGATCGTGCAGGCCCTCTCGGGGAAACCGCTCACCATCTACGGAAGCGGCATGCAGACCCGATCCTTCTGCTACGTCAGCGATCTTGTCGGCGGCCTCAAGGCGCTGATGGATGTGCGGCCGAACCCTGGCGTGCCCGTCAACCTCGGCAATCCCGGGGAGTTCACCATCAACGAGCTTGCGCAGATGATTCGATCGATGGTGCCGGTGCGAACGGCTGTGGCCTACCGACCTTTGCCGAAGGATGATCCTCAACGCCGCCGGCCCGATATTTCCCGCGCGACAGAACTTCTCGATTGGCAGCCGACGGTGCCCCTTGCCGAGGGGCTCAGATATACGATCGACTGGTTTGCCGCCAATTTGGACGATCGTCCCCGTAAACGCGTCGCTGCGCCTCGCCGTCATCGCGCCGCGGCTGCCTCGCAGGCCGCCCCCTTGGACAACTGACGCGGATGCACACGATGGTGAACCTGCAACAGCGTATCAATGAACTGGGCCCCTGGTTTCAGAATATGCGGTTCGGAGAGATCGAAACCGCGCCGGACCATTTTCTCGGCGACTATCCGGCGTTCAAATGGGAAGGCTTCAAACATGTCGTGCCCAAGGATCTGGAAGGACGCAGCGTTCTCGATATCGGCTGCAATGCAGGCTTTTATGCGCTCGAAATGAAGCGCCGCAACGCCGGGCGGGTGTTAGGCATCGACAGCGATCCACGTTATCTCGAGCAGGCCCGCTTCGCCGCCGATCATTTCGGCCTCGATATCGAGTTCAGGCAGATGTCGGTTTACGAGGTGTCGAAACTTGGCGAGAGGTTCGATCTTGTGATCTTCATGGGCGTGCTTTACCACCTGCGCCATCCGTTGCTGGCACTGGATCTGCTCCACGAACATGTGGCTGCAGACCTCATGCTGTTCCAATGCCTGCAGCGTGGTGAAGAGCGGATTGCCACGCTGGAAGAGGATTACGACTTTTCGGAATGGAAGGTTTTTGACCGGCCGGATTTTCCGAAGCTGTTCTTTGTCGAAGAGCGTTATGCTGCCGATCCCACCAATTGGTTCATTCCCAACAAGGCGGCGGTCGAAGCGATGCTGCGCAGCTCGGGTTTTGTCATCGAGGCCAATCCCGAGCGAGAAGTTTATCTCTGCCGCCTGGGGCGGCGGCCATATATGGTCGAGCCGCCGCCCGGTTGAGGTGTTCATCCAGAGCGATTGAGCTTTTCACGGAAATGCGAAACCGCTCTAAGTTGTCGTTCGCAACTCCGGACGGAAAACTGTTTCATAGTTTTCCCGGAATTGCTCTAGCGGGTCCAGAATGGTGAAAGGTGCCCGATTGTTTTCGACCGCTGTCGCCGCGGTCCTCCTTGTCTGCCTCGCAACCTGGCTGCTGACGAGGCCGCATCCACGCTTCGCTGCCGGCGATCCCACGCTGACGCCGGGGGATGCCGAGCGCGGCAGAGTGGTCTTTGCTGCAGGCGGCTGCTCCTCCTGTCATGCTTCCCCCGGTCAGCCGGACCGCTTAAGGCTCGGAGGAGATCTTGCCCTGGCCTCACCCTATGGAACCTTCAGAGTTCCCAATATCTCGTCCGACCCAGAGGCCGGTATCGGATCGTGGTCGGTTGCCGATCTCGCCAACGCGCTGATTTCAGGGGTCTCTCCCTCAGGACAGCATTATTACCCGGTATTCCCCTATCCCAGCTACACGGGGATGACTCTCGGCGACGTCAGAGATCTATACGCCTTTCTGCATACGCTTTCGCCCGTGCCGGAGCGCCCGCAGCCACACGATATTTCCCCCTTGTTTCGCATCCGCCGCTTCGTCGGCTTCTGGAAGCTTCTGTTCTTCCACGAAGGCAGATCGGAAGCAGCGCTGAGCGGCGATCCCGTGCATGATCGCGGTGCCTATCTCGTGGAGACGCTCGGTCATTGCGCCGAGTGCCACTCATCCCGCAACATATTCGGCGCGTTAAAGCCAAAAACCAGGTTCGCCGGCGGAGTGAGTTCTGAAGGTGTCGGCTTCAACCCTAACATCACGCCGACAGGTATCAGCTCGTGGTCGGAGCAGGATGTCGCCGAAATGCTTCACAGCGGCAGGACGCCGGGTCACGGCTATGTCGGCTGGTCCATGGCGGATGTGGTCGAGAATACGGCGGAGCTCCCGGAGGCCGACCGGATGGCTATCGCCCGATACCTGAAGTCGCTGCCGCCGCGCCCGACGTCCCATCCTTGATGCGTATCGCCGATCGAGTGATATTGAAGAACGCGAGAACGGGGGGATTAAGCTATTATTGATGCAACGTCATCAGGTTGGGCGACGGAACAGTGCAATGGCCGCAACGTTTTGAGTGAACAGGTATGATGTGAGAGGCAGATCGTCATGAATACGGCTTTTGACGAACTCGCGCAAAAGGCTGTCCTGGTCGTCGAGGACGATTACGCTCTCGCCAGCGAACTCGCATCGAAGCTGACAGCAACCGGAATCAAGATAGTCGGGCCTGCACCGAGCGTCGAACGAGCGTTGCAATATATCGAAGATTCCCAAATTGAAGTGGCCATTCTGGACATCAATCTCGGTGGAACGATGGTGTTCCCTGTCGCCGATGCGCTGGCTAAGCGCAATATCCCGTTCTTCTTCGCAACCGGCTACAGCCGTGATGTCGTGCCTCCCCGCTTTGCGGATCGGATTTTCGTGGAAAAACCGCTGGACACGAGCGCGATTTATACTGCCCTTTCCGAGTGCCGAGGTTCGACGGCGAGGTCATCAGGCGGTCAGAAGAATCTCGTTCTTTCCGCTCTTTCTCCGCGAGAAGATGATCTTATCCGGCCGCTTCTCAAGCAGGTTCAGCTGGTTCAAGGCGAGGTTCTTGAAAGGCAGTTTGGAGAGATCACGACGGTTTCCTTCATTGAAAGCGGGACGGTCTCGCTGGTCGCCTCGTCGCTGGATGACTCACAGGTAGAGGTTGGCCTTATCGGGCGTGAAGGGGTAACCGGCACGGGGTTGTTGGAGGGCGATTGGCGCACTCCCTACAAGCTTGTGGTGCAGACCGAAGGAACCGCGCAGCGCACCGACGTCGACAGCTTCCTTCGTCTGACGCAGAGGGCACCGCAGTTGCGATCGCTTTCATCAACGTTTTCAAGGACGCTCGCAATTCAAATTGGTTATACGGCCCTCGCCAACAGCCGATATTCCATCGAACAGAGACTGGCCCGTTTGCTGCTTATGCTCGATGATCGATCGGAAGGCCAGGTGCTGCTTCTGACCCACGAGCATATATCTTCGATGCTCGGCGTCCGGCGTTCAGGAGTTACGGGCGTACTTCCAATTCTAGAAGGCGAAAAACTCATCCGGTCGGTACGAGGAAAGGTAATCGTCCTCGATCGCGAGGGCCTCATTCTCAAGGCCAGTGGTTCTTATGGCATTCCGGAGGCGGAATACGAGCGGTTGATGGGGTTTTCATTGCGGGGTGGCGAGAATGTTAGAAGGGCGCATGACCAATCACGTCCTCACTTCTACAACCCCCAAATACCGGGTAGGAATAGCCGCTCCTAAATCACAGTGGCGAAAATTGCTGAATTTCGTCACAGACGGGGATCCCATTGGAGGGCAAGTTTTGCACGCCGCAATCGTTCGACCCCAACCCCGTTTTTGGGACGCGCAAAGACTTTTGCAGCGGATGCTGTCGCTAAGAGATCGACGTAAAGTTCTCGCCCCGTCGCAGCGCGGATCCGCCGGCCTGTTGCTTCTCGTCACATTCTAGCAACTCTGCCTTAAGCCTCTCAAGGTGCGCCACATGCATGTCCTGCGACTCCTCGAAATTGGTCAAAAGCCGTATCGCCTTCACGTCGGCGCCGCGGTTGGTCAGCTCAGCGACAATCTCGCGCTGTCGAGCGCCGTGATGATCCGAGCAACTTTAAAGGCGGGTTGATCGGAAACCCAGATTTCTAACGAGCATAGAGATAGGCTGCCAGATCGCGGGCCTCCTGTTCGGATATCCCGGTGGCCGGCATCGCCGTCTTTGGCGAATGGGCCTGCGGCGCGACAATCCAGCTGATGAGGTTGTCGGCGGAATTGTTGAGCACGCCGGCAATGTAGACCCGCTCGCGCAGACCGGAGAGATCGCCGCCGACCTTGCCGTCGGCGCCCTCGATGCCGGGAATGGTGTGACATCCGGCGCAGCCATATCGGCGAAAAATCGCCGGCGCCCGCGCCGGATCGCCTTTCGTCATGGCGACGGCAACAGCCTGCCTTTCGGATCGCTGCCGGTAGATGTCGGTCAAGGTCAATGCCGCCGTCAGGCTCACCACGCAGGCGGCGATCACCAAGGCGGGGCGAAGGGAATTATGGGGCGACGATGCGTGTTCCATCTGCGCCTCCCTTTCCGGAAGCCCTGATCCACAAAGCCGCCAGCGCCAGCGCAACAGCGGCGTAGACGATGGCGGCAGGAACCCACATTACCAGGCCTGCCATCTGCTGGTCTTCGAGCGGCGACAGCCCCCAAACCCCGGATGAGCGTGTCTGCACGACGTAGAGCACGTTGGGTGACAGGGCGATGAGGGCCCCGAGAATGCTCATATGCAGCATCGTCAGGAAAAGGTGCCAGGCCGCCAGCCCCCTGTTCGTCTTCCAGATGACGGACCACCAGAACAGGACGGCACTTACAAAAAAGGAAAGATGCTGCAGCCGGTGGAGCGGCGTGCTTTCAATCGCGGCGTCGAACAGGACAGGCGCATGCCATGCCCAGATTGCCGCCCCGTGCAGCAGCGTCGCGACAGTGCCGTTGCTGAGCAACCTCCAGGTCTTGCGAACCATGCGCGAGGCGAGCACCTGTCCTGTCCGGCGCCTGACGATCCTTGGCAGCCCCCAGAGCAGCACGGCCGACGGCCGTGCCGATACGATGAGCGGCGCGGCAACCGCCATGACCAGTTCATGTTCGATCATATGGAAGGTGAAAAGTTGTTCTCCAAGCCAATGGAGGGGAGAGACAAGCGCGCCGGCAAGCACCAGCCAGCCGGCCCAATAGGCCAAAAGCCGGTGCGCGAAGACGCGCCGGCCAGCGGATGATCGCGACATCAAGCGAAGGCTTCCACTTGCATAGAGGGCTGCGCAAACTGCGAGCGGCGCGATTATCCAGGGATCGGCCGTCCATGTGAAGGAATTCGAATGGGCATGGCCTTCATGTGCCAGTCCCGGTGTCGCCATGAAAAGAAAAGCGATTGTCGTTGCTGTTCTCATAGCCGCGGCACCCAATAGATGCATCCGTAGAGCGGAAGCCAGGCGAGCACGACAAAGTTCCAGTAGAGCGCGTTATCTTCGACATCGCCGTAGCGCCGCGCATTGTCACCATGCTTCGAAAACATCAGGCAGGCGAGGACGACGGTATCGACGAGATCGGTGATGATGTGGGTCGCGTGCAGGCCGAGCATTGTCCAGACGATCGATCCGTAGGCGTCGTCGTCCCAGCCTATGTGGAGGGCAGGAAATTCGTAGGCGCGGGGTATGAGGGGTGCCGCTCCGAGAAGCGCCATGATGATCAGTCCCGCGCGCACCTTGCGGAGATCCCTCTGCTTCGCCCACCGCGCGACGAGCATATTCGGCACGATGCTGACGAGAAGCAGCAGGGTCAGGATCGTGCCGGGAAGGAGATCCGGGGCAGGGGCTTCGATCGGCCAATGCGGCGCCAGGCTCATGAGATAGAAGTAGACGACGATCGCCAGAGCGAATCCCATGCCTTCAATCAGCATGAAGGCGCTGGTGCCCCAGAAGGTCAGGCTGGCGGTGCCCAGGCCGTGCAAGGGAAGCTTCGAGAGATCGGTGACCACGCGCTCCTTCATGTCTCGTCCTCCGGTGTTTGCTTGGGCCAGAACCATCCTGTCAGAGTGATCGCCACCGGAACGGCTCCCCAGACGACGGCCCACGGGCTGAAGATCGAGCCGATCAGCATGATGCTGGTGGCAATGGCGGCCAGAAACGGCCAGATGGAATCGGCTGGCGAGGCCTCCCGCGCCTCCGGCTCGCCTGATGTGACGCTGCTGACGATCAGTTCCCGCCGATCGAGCCGAAGTCCCGTCGCCACCGCCAATGTCTCGCCCGACATCCAGAGCGGCTCGCGCGATTCGACCACCGGAATATGCCGAAAATTATAGGGGGGAGGGGGCGAAGGCACGGCCCATTCCAATGTTGACGCATTCCAGGGATTGCGGCCGGCCGGCGGGCCATGGCGGAAGCTGCGCAGGGCATCGATGAAGAAGACCAGGAAGCCGGCGGCCAGGATAAAGGCGCTGAGGCTGACGAACAGGTTCAAACCGGCCCAGGGCAGCTCGGGCGGATAGGTGTAGACGCGCCGCGGCATGCCCTGGAGCCCCAGGATGTGCATTGGGAAGAAAGTCAGGTGGAAGCCTGTGAAGATCAGGCCGAAGGCCCACCGTCCGAGCCTTTCGCTCATCATCCGCCCGGTCATCTTTGGAAACCAGTAGTAGATCGCGCCGATCAGCGGGAAGACGGAGCCGCCGATCAGGACATAGTGGAAATGGGCGACGACGAAATAGGTGTCGTGGACCTGAGTATCGAGGGGCACCGACGCCACCATCACGCCGGTCAGGCCGCCGATGACGAAGGTGATGAGGAAGCCGATGATGAAAAGCAGCGGTGTCTTGAACACCGGACGGCCATCCCACAGCGTTGCCAGCCAGCAGAAGATCTGGGTTCCGGCGGGAATGGCGATCGCCATGCTCGAGGCGGTGAAAAAGCTGCTCCCCAGCCGCGGCAGGCCGGCCACGAACATGTGGTGCACCCATAGGCCGAAGGAGAGAATTCCGGTGGCGATCATCGCCAGCACCAGCGGCATATAGCCGAAGACCGGACGCTGTGTGAAGGTGGAGATCATGGCGGAGACGATGCCGACGGCCGGCAGGAAGATGATGTAGACTTCGGGATGGCCGAAGAACCAGAACAGGTGCTGCCAGAGGAGGACGTCGCCCCCTTCCGCAGGATTATAGAACTGGGTGCCGACCAGCCGGTCGAGAATGAGCGATGAACTGGCGAACATGATCGCCGGCATGGCCAGGATGACCAGAAAGGCGGTGACCAGCATCGACCAGACGAAGACGGGTATCCGATCGAGCGACATGCCGGGCGCGCGCAGCTTGAAGACCGTCACGACGATCTCGACGGCAACGGCAAGGGCGGACACCTCGGTGAAGGTGATCATCTGTGCCCAGAGGTCCGCCCGTTTCCCCGCGCCATATTGCGGGCCGGACAGAGGCACGTAGGAGAACCAGCCGACATCGGGGGCGGTATCGAGGGCAAGCGAGATCCACAGCAGCAGCCCTCCGGCGAGATAGATCCAGTAGGAGAAGGCGTTCAGCCTGGGAAAGGCGATGTTGCGGGTTCCGACCATCAGAGGAACGAGATAGACCGCCATTGCCTCCATGACCGGCACCGCAAACAGGAACATCATGTTGCTGCCGTGCACGGTGAAGATCTGATTGTACCGGTCCGCGCTGACGAAGCGGGCCTCGGGGAAGGCGAGCTGGATACGCATCACAAGCGCCAGCACGCCGCCGAGAATGAGAAAGACAAAGGCTGTCGCGATATAGCGCCGACCGATGATCTTGTGATCGACCGTGGAGAGCGCTGCCAGCAATCCGGAAGGAGTCGACCATGTGCGCCTGAGGAAGGCTTCCGCCTCTTCATTGCCGGCAGCCAGATCGGCTGGGGAAGGGGTTCTGCCGGTGCCGGTCATCGCAGACCACTCATGTAGGCGCTCAACTGTCTCAGCTCTTCGCCGGTGAGGGGGACCAACGGCATGTTGTTGCCCGGCTTCAGCGTTTGCGGGTCGGCAATCCATGCCGCAACCGATCCCCGCGTATTCTCCAGCCGCCCCGCCGCAATCATGCTGCGGCTGCCGACATGGGTGAGGTCAGGTCCGGAGGTGCCCGACGCCTCGGTGCCGCGGATGGTGTGGCAGGCGGCGCAAGGCTTGCTCATGAAGACGAGCTCTCCCGCCGCGGCATCACCATCGGTCGGTGCGGCTGCCGTTTCTCTCTGCGACTCCAGCCATCTGGCATAGTCCTCCGGCTCCTCGGCGATCACCAACAGTGCCATGTGGCTGTGCTGCAGGCCGCAGAATTCGGCGCATTGGCCGCGATAGATGCCGGCTTTGGTGGCATGCAGCGTCAGACGGTTATCGCGGCCGGGGACCAGATCCTGCTTTCCCGTCAGGTTCGGCACCCAGAACGAATGAATGACATCAGTCGCGTCCAGGCGCAGCCGGACATCGGTTCCCACCGGGATATGCAGCTCGTTGGCGGTCTGGAATGTCTTGGCGGGATCCGCATCGAGATAGGTAAACTGCCACCACCACTGCTGCCCGCGAACGGCGATGGTCGGCTGATTGTCCCGGCCGCGGTCGACGCCATTGGTTGCGTAAAAACTGGTGATTGTCAGGAAGCTTATGACCAGGAAAGTCATCACGATCGCGCCGTTAACGACCCTGCCCATGGAACGCTCGGACTGCGGTTCACCGGGGGCCTGGTTTTTCCTGCGAACCAGCGCCCATGCCATGACGCTCATGACTAGCACGAAGACAACGCCGCAGACGGCGACAAACAGGAGTATCAAGCTTCTGAGTTCCGAAGCGGCAGGTCCGTCCGCATTCAGCGCCGATTGCGTCCCGGCAGCGCAGCCGGACAGAAACAAGGTGCATGCCGCGGCGATCTTCAAGGCCGGACACCTCGATCGGAGCGGACGCCTACCGGGCCTTCCTCGAAAAGAGTTGCGGCCGGCGCCCGGTTCTCGGCCGGTCTCGTATGCTTGTCGTCGTTGCGGCTCGGCGCGGTATAGAGGGCGGAATAGGCGCCGATCGTCCTGACATAGCCGGCGAGCTGCCAGATCTGGTCGCTCGTCATTTTGTTCGCGAAGGCAGGCATGCCGTGAGGCCGTCCGTCGCGTATGGATGCCACGACCGATACCATTTCCGAGCCATAAAACCACCAGCCGTCAAGAAACGAAGGGCCGGTCCCGCCTCGTCCGTCTCCATGGCAACTAGCGCAGCCGAACCAGGAATAAAGGCGCTTGCCCTGGCTCAGATCATAGGCGGTCACCTCATAAGGCTTGCCAAGCGCGAAATACACGTGGGGTGGTGTGCCGCCGATCCCGCCCGGCATCAGCAGGAACTGATCGAGAGATGATGTGACCGGCGGATCGGCGCGATATTGCCTTGGATGTCTAGCCCAGCCCATCGCGGCTCCGATCACGAACACAAAGAGCAGCAACATCAAGACCAACCAGATGCCCTCCTTCTTGACTGTGCTATCGGCAAGCAAAGGGAACCGATCGGGACCGGACGCGACGGCGGTATCGGCGCGACGCAAGCGTGGACGGGTTGCCCAAGCAACGGCGGCCAAGACGCCGGCCATTGTGAGAAACGATACTGCCGCCGACCAGGCATGCTTGCTTTCGCGCATCGCCGGGACCTGGGTTAGGGTCGCGACGACAGAGCCGAGAGACTGAGCCGCACCGGCAACATCTTGTAGGACGGGGTCTTGGCTTTGGCGTCGTGATGCGCCAGCGGAAAGAGCGGGTTCGCCTCAGGGTAATAGGCCGCACAGCACCCGGTTGGAATCGCGTGCCTGGCAATCTTGAAGCCGGCGACTCGGCGCAATGTGGCGACGTCGATGGCAGTCGTCAGATCGACGAAATCGCCTTCTTTGAAGCCCAGTCTGTCAATATCCTCATCGTTCATGAAGACCACCTTTCGCGATCCCTTCACGCCGCGGTAGCGATCGCTGTAACCGTAGATGGTCGTGTTGAACTGGTCGTTGGAGCGTAATGTGGCGAGGTTGAGAACCTCAGTGTCGCCCGGACCGATGTCGAGTTCGGGGAAGAGCCGCGGCGGCGTGATGAAATTGGCTTTCTGGTTGGGCGTCGTCCATTTGCGCTCCCTGGCCGGCACCGGTCTCGGAATGCCGCCCGGCTGAAACATGCGTTTGTTGAAATCCCTGAACGTCTCGGGATAGGTCGCTTCGATCGCATCGCGGATCTTCGAATAATCGCCGACCCATTCGTCCCACGGGACTCGGCCCTTCGCCAGCGTCGCCTTGGCGATTCCGGCGATGATGGCGGGCTCCGACAGAAGCTCCTGACTTGCTGGCTTCGCCTTTCCGCGCGAACCATGGAAATGCGCCACGGAACTTTCGATGGAGACGGCTTGCGGACCGCTCGCCTGTTCATCGATCTCAATGCGGCCGAGACAGGGAAGGAGATAGGCGATTTCCCCATGGATGACGTGGCTGCGATTGAGCTTCGTCGCAATCTGTACCGTCAGGCGGAGTTTGCGCCAGGCCTCCTCCATCGCTTCCGTTTCCGGGACAGCGCGCAGGAAATTGCCACCGAGGCTGACGAAGGCCTTGGCTTCGCCATCCATGATCGCCTTGCAGGTGTCAACGGTCGCGCGACCTTCCCACTGTGGCGGCTCGAACTGGTAGAGCTCCTTCAGCTTGTCGAGCGGCACGAGGTCCGGCTTTTCCGTTATCCCGACCGTGCGCTGGCCCTGCACGTTCGAGTGGCCGCGCACGGCGCAGATATTGGCGCCCGGCTTGCCGATATTGCCGCGCAGTAGCGCGAGATTGGCGACCATATGAACGTTCTCGACACCCATCACATGCTGCGTGAGACCCATGCCGTAGATCATCAGCACCGCCTCCGAATGGGCGTAGGTGCGGGCTGCCTGAATCATCTGCTCGCGGGTCAAGCCGGAAACACTCTCCAGCTCGGCCCAGTCATATCGGCGGGCCGCTTCGGCGAATTCCTCGAAACCCGACGTATGCGTGCTGATGAAATCGTGGTCGAGAACATGCTTTTTGTCGGCGGCGGCAATCGAAGCGGCGAAGGCGACCGCCGCAGCATTATCCGGTTTATGGGGCAGGGCATCGGAGCCTGAAACCTTGCTCATGCCCAGTGCCTTCATCGCATCGTCGGCTTCGATCAAGGCTTTGCAGACCCCGAAGAGGGCCGCGATGTCGCCTCCGTTCTTCACCTGGTAATATTCCGACGAAATCGGCGTCGACCGGCCGGTCAGCATCTGGCTCGGCATTTGCGGGTTGATGAAACGTTCGAGACCCGGTTCGCGCAAGAGATTGAAGGTGACGATTTTCACGCCCCGGTCGACGGCGTCCTGAAGGTCATGCAGCATCCGCGGAGAAGAGGTGGCGACGTTCTGTGCCATGTAGAAAATGCAATCGCAGTTCTGGAAATCGGACAGGATTGCCGTGCCGACGGAGGCTCCGATGCTTTCCGGCAGACCGACCGAGGAGCTTTCGTGACACATGTTGGAAGAGTCGGGCAGGTTGTTGCTGCCGAAGATGCGGGCAAAAAGCTGATACATGTAGGAGGTCTCGAGGGATGCGCGCCCAGAGGTGTAGAAATCGACCTCACGCGGAGGAATTGACCGCAGCTCCTCGCCGATCTCCGCGAATGCATCGCTCCAGTCCACCGGTTCGTATTTGTCGGTCGAGCGGTTCCACCGCATCGGATGGGTCAGGCGACCTTGCTCTTCGAGATCGTGATCGCTCCACTGCTCCAGCTCATGCAATGTATGGGCGGCGAAGAAGGCGCGGTCGGCGCGGCGGGAAGTGACCTCCCAGGCGGTCGCCTTTGCGCCGCTTTCGCAAAATTCCATCGCATGCGGTTTTGCAGGCTTGGCCCAGGCGCAACTGACACACATGTAGCCGTCTGGTTTGTTGTGATGGGAAAGCAGCGACGGCCCCGATCGGGGGACGTGTTCGCGCAGAAGAATTTCTCCAAGAGATCTCGCCGCCGCCCATCCGCCAGCCGCAGGCGTGTTCTCACCAATTGTTGGCGGATGTTTCGATCGCGCTGACATTTTTGCCTCCCGACATTGTCGAAGGAAATCCCTGGCAGATATTTTGCGACCCGAACTCTTGGAGAAACAAACTGTTCCAGACGACATGGCAAAGTGACCTGTCGACAGCCGGTGACGGGAGAGGAGTGGCAATAATCTGGTCTTCTCGGCTGCGTCGCATGTCCTCAGAGGTGCGTCGGAGCATCGGCCTCCACCTCGGCATAGAGCTGACCGCACATTGTCAGCGACCGCCGCATCGCGGCGACGCGATCCTCGGCGTCCTTGCATGAATAGGCCCAGATGTCGGTCGCCCAGCTCTTGCCATCCATCTCGTACTGCAGGGCAAACTTATAGAGCCGTCGCTCATCCGCGTCGGTGCTCACCAAAGCGCGATCGGGATCATCGCGGCGCTGCCGTGGAAAACATACAACATTCACAACGTGCTCCTCGGGTTCACCTTGCCAGGGTACGAAATGCCGCTTTGCTTGGACTAACCTGAACGCGCGGATTTCGTTCCCTGCGCTCCGGGCCTGAGCAGGCCTACTCGCGGTCCGGCCTTTTCCTTCCCGCAACTTGCATCGCCGCGACAAATCCATTATGTACACACGGATGATGTACACGGGCGAGTTCGACTTCGGAAAGCAGGATGTCATGCATACGACAAAAGTATTCAAGAACGGCAACTCTCAAGCCGTGAGAATTCCCGCCGATTTGGCTTACAGCCAGACCGAGATGGAGCTTGAAATCGAGCGCATTGGTGACGAGCTCCGCATCCGCCCGCTAAAACCGTCCCTGGAGGGCGTACTGGCGCGTTTCGCAAGATTTGACGACTCGTTCATGGCGGAGGGGCGCGGTGATCAGGAGCAGGCCGAACGGGATAGGCTGTAATGCCGCTCTACATGCTTGACACAAACATGTGCATCTATCTGATGAAGGAGCAGCCGCCGCAAGTCGCACGACGTTTTGCTCAATGCCGCGTTGGCGATGTCGTCATGTCTGCCATTACGTTCGCGGAACTCGAATATGGCGTTTCTGCCTCGAAGGATGCAGAAAGGGAACGGTCGAACCTAGAGTATCTGATCGAGGCAATCCCTGTCGCCCCGTTCGATAGTGATGCGGCACGGGCCTACGGACCTCTCAGGTTCGCGACACGTGACCGGAAAAAGGATCACTTGGACAAACTGATAGCCGCTCATGCGGTTTCGCTCAAGGCTGTCCTCGTGACGAATAATGTGCGGGACTTTACGGTTTACCAGGACTTGCGCGTCGAAAACTGGCTGTTCCCATGAGTGCTGGTGATGGGATGGTTGCGCGTATAGTTCAATGCAACCTCAGGTGGCGAGTCTGGCGTAAGCTGAATTATGGAACAGCCGTCCAGGGTCAGCGGGCCGGCATGGCATTTTGCGTTGATGCGCACGGACGACATCCACCCCGCACCCAAAAGGCCATGCATATGGCTGCGTGAGCAAGCGTGCGAACCGCTTGACCGCGCGGGATACACAGCACGCCAAGTCGTAAGAGGTCCCCCAGGGGATGCGCGATGGTGAGGTCAACGAAGCGGGCAGCGCCTTCTCAGGTTCTTTACTCCCGCAATCGCGGCGATAGCGGCAGCGATGAGTAGGGAAGCCGATCGACCGGGTAACAGTTCCAGGCCGCTTGATGAGCAGGCAGCAGGGCTTTCAAGTTGATCGCGTTCGGTTCATATAAGTTGGCCGGTGGCGTTTGGTGGGACGGGGAAGATGGATTTGAGTTCGAATCGCGCAGAGGAAGCAGTTTCAACCACGACGTCTGCTTCTGCGCAGCACGTCGCCAGCCCAGCGACTGTCGGACTGCAAACAGCAGATTTCAACTCCGAGCTTCACGCTCGTCCGTCCATTTATTTTACCGGCCCGGCGATCGTCGAGCACATTGCGTTTATGCCCTTGGATGGGGCGATCAAAGAGTTCCACGATAGCCTGGAAGTCGATGGTGAGATTTCAGTCAGGGTCGAACGGCATACTGAATTCGTCACGGTCACACGCCTGCGGAAATTGCACTCGGAGCCCGGGCGTTGGCCGGAATCTGATCTTGCGGAAGGTGATTTTGCGCGGCTGGCAGGGTTGACCGCTCCTCGCCTTGTTTGCCACGTTGCTATCCTTGTGCTGGGCAACCCTCCTGACGAGCTGGGACCGGTTTTAAAATCCTTCGATTTCGGGGATACAGCGGCGTCCTCGATTGGTGGTGGGTCGGCGCAAGTCTGCTCCGATTTTAGGGTCAGACCGGACAATTCAAGCAGGATCATCCTGTTCAACAGGGACCTGAACGCACATCGCCTGGGGCGCATGGTGCGCCGCATCTGCGAGATAGAAACCTACAGATCAATGGCGCTGCTCGGATTGCCGGAGGCGCGACGTCTGGCACCGCTTCTCGGTCAGTATGATGCGGAGCTCGTTCAACTGACCAATCGCAACTTGAGTACTCCTGCACATCAGCACAAGCAGCTGCTGGACGAGATCACGGTTCTTTCGTCCCATATCATCTCGGCCACCGCGGAAACCAGAAACAGGTTCGGAGCGACCGCCGCCTACGCGAAAATCGTTGAAGAGAGAATCGCGCTTCTACGGGAAACCCATGTCCCCGGCTTCCAGCGCTTTGGCACTTTCGTCGAGCGGCGGTTCAAGCCGGCGGTTCGTACTTGCGAGGCAAGTGCATTGAGGCTTGAGCAGCTGTCGAGAGCGACGATGCACCTGCTCGATCTGCTACAGACTCGAATTCAGGTCGAGATTGAGTTCCAGAATGCTACGCAGATTCAAGCAATGGCGGATCGAGCTGCGACGCAGGTCAAGATCCAGCGCGCGGTCGAAGGCTTTTCGATCATTGCGATTAGCTATTATTTGCTGAGCTTGGTGAAGTTCATATATGAGACGGCAGACCACGCTGGGTTCCATTTCGATCCGGTGATCATGCTTGTTGCCGTTCCGGTGGTTGTGGGAACCGTTGCGATCACTATCCTCCGCGTCAAGCATGCTCTGCGAGAAGGGTCCTGAAGCTGGAAATCGCGCGTCAGAACACTTTGCACTCTTCTTGATCCACCCCTCAAAGAGTTGCCGGCGGCGAGAGCAAGGCTGTTGGTTCTTCTACCCGGTGACCTCAGGACAAGTACCTGATCGTCATCACGCCGCCATGGTGCGGACGCTATGTCTAGGCTTAGCGGCCTGAGCGGGGTCACGGTCGAGGGTGAACTGATTGACCAGTTCGCGCAGCCTGCTCGCCTCAGCCGACAATGACGCGGCCGCTGCGGTGGATTGCTCGACCATCGCCGCATTCTGCTGAGTCGACTGGTCCATCTGATTGACGGCCGTATTGATTTCGGCAAGTCCGGTGGACTGTTCACGCGCAGAGGTCGCGATCGCTTCCATCAACCGGTTGATCTGAGACACTTGCTCGCTGATTTCGTTCAACGACTGGCCAGTCTCGAGAACCAGTCTTACGCCGGTGCCGACTTCGGTGGAGGACTTTTGGATAAGGCCCTTGATTTCCTTCGCCGCCGTCGCTGCCCGCTGGGCAAGCTCGCGAACCTCCTGAGCGACAACGGCAAAACCTTTGCCGGCTTCGCCGGCCCGTGCTGCCTCGACGCCGGCATTCAGGGCAAGAAGATTGGTCTGGAAAGCGATGTCGTCGATGACGCCGATAATGCTCGATATTCGTTCGGAGCTTTCCTCTATCCGCCGCATCGCCTGTTCGGCATGAGATACAACGGAAGCAGAACGTTCTGCACTGACGTTAGCCGCCTGGGCGACTTTGCGAGCCTCCTCGGTTCGCTTCGAGGCGGTCGTCACATTGGCAGTAATCTCATCGAGGGCTGCCGCAGTCTCCTCCAGGGAGGCTGCCTGCTGTTCGGTCCGCTTGGACAGATCTTGCGCACCGGAGGCGATTTCGCATGTTCCGGTGTCGATGCTGTGCACCGTCTGCAGTACAGCGCCAATGGTTGTGCCGAGTTGCCTAAGCGAAGCATTGAAATCCCCACGCAACCTCTCGTATTCCGGAGCGAACGGCTCCGCCAACTGGAAAGAAACGTCACCGCCCGCAAGGCGTCTCAATCCATCGCCAAGCGTCGTTGTCGCAAAGCGCAACTGCTGCGCTTCCCGTTCGGCGCGCTCCTGTGCGGCAGCGCGCTCCGCCTCCGACTGGCTTCGCGATATCGCTGCTTCCTGCTCCAATCGAAGAACGTTGATCGCGTTCTGTCGAAACACTTCCACTGCTCCTGCCATCGCCCCGATTTCGTCGGCGCGGCCAGCATAGGGGATTTCGCTCTGCAGATCGCCGTCGGAAAGGGTCTTCATGGCGGAGGCGATCCATCGGATCGGATTGGCGATGCCGAAAACGGCAAACAGTGCTCCAGCCGAAGTGACCAGAATCGAAAGGGCGGCAATTAATGCCGTGGTCGTGAACGCGTAGCTCGCCGTCGCGTTGCTTGTGGTCACATATGTTTCGGTCTGTCCGAGAATGAACGCCACCAAGTCAGCAATCTCCTGGTTCACCAGATCAGATTGTGCCTCCATACTCTCCCGAAAGAGGCCGACCGCCTCGGCGGCCTTGCCGTTGTCGTGCAGTTGGACCATTTGCTGCGCAAACTCGCTATATTTCTTGAGCCCTGTCTCGACGTCTTTGATCAGCTCGCGGCCTTTCTCCGTGCGGACGCCCGCCACATATTCTCGGATTGCTCGCTCGACCGCGGCGTTCGCCTCGTCGATCAGCTTCGCCTCGGCGGCTTGCTTCTCAGGCGAGGCCTCCAGCAAGTACCGCGCATAGGCCAGCTTCAGATCAGAGAAGTTTCCCTTGATATCCCGGGCGGTGATCATCCGCTTCATCCAGAAGCCGCCAATCTGCTGAGCACTGTCGTTCAGTGTCGAAATTGTACTGAGAGAATTGTACGACAAGGCAATCAGGAAGGCACAGATGACAGACAAAACGGCAATCAGGGTCTGCTTGACGGTCGGGCGTTTCATACAATTCTCCAGTCCTCTAGGGCGGGCTGTACAGCTCAGATAACCGCAAGAATTCGCGCGACTGGCTAATTTAGGATTAACTTCAATTGGTTTCGCCGTCGCTCTCTGAATAATTTATGTCGCTTACAAACGAGGCGTAGCAAAGTTCTCATCCCTGCTATCATCGGTATGTTATTGACGACTTAGGATGAGATCGAAAGTCTCGGCCGCCAAGCGGCATCATGCCTGGCCGTCGAGCCCGCCTCCGTCGCCGCGCAGTTTTACGGCTTCGGTATCAAGAGGTCACCGGTGATACCTCACTTTGCGGATCGCCATGGCGCGGTCGCGGCCAGCCACTGCCGCGTGCGGGCCTCGGGATCCGGGTTGCGGGTGATATCGGTGACCACGGCGGCACTATCAGCGCCTCTTTCCAGCACCACCGGCGCCCGTTCGGCGGTGATCCCGCCGATGGCGACGAGCGGTATCGCGCCGACACGCTGGCGCCAGTCGGAAAGACGTTCAACGCCTTGCGGCGCCCATTTCAGCTGTTTGAGGATCGTCGGCCAGACCGGCCCGAGCGCAACATAATCCGGCTCGGCCGCCAGCGCCGTCTCCAGCTCCGCTGTGTCGTGGGTGGAAAGGCCGAGCTTCAGGCCGGCGCGACGAATGGCATTCCTGTCGGCGGCCATCAGGTCTTCCTGGCCGAGATGAACGAAATCGCATCCTTCATCGATCGCCAGTTTCCAGTAGTCGTTGACGACCAATTGGCAACCCGCGGCCGCGCAGGCAGCCCTCGATCGCCGGATCTGCTCGCGAAGCACGGAGTCCGGGCAATCCTTGATGCGCAGCTGGACGAGTTTGACGCCGAGTGGCGCGAGACGCTCGACCCATTCGGCGTTGTCGACGATGAGATAGAAGGGGTCTAGCTTCATGAAAAGACTGCCTTGCCGATGACGGGAGTGGATGGGACGGCGACGTCGCGTGGCTCCAGCGGTATGGCCCCATGCGCCAGGCGGCCGGCATCGATGGCAAGCGCGAAGCCGCACGGCATCTTTTGCCGCCAGCATTCCTACCCGGGCTCGAATATTTTGTTGCCACGCAAGACCGCGCTCCGATGCTTCGTTGTAGACGAGCGCCAAGTCGGCAGATCGCCTTGTCTGCTGCAGGGCTTCAAAGAGCAGCGCAGGTTGACGAACGTCCTTCTCGCGCTCGCCACCCCTGCCCGTCAGTGTGTCGGCGGCTGGCGACTATGAGCTTGTGGACCGCATGCCGGAGTGGATCAGGGACGACGACTGGGACACCGCTCCGGTGGAGCAGCATTGTCCCCTGACGGTTTCTGCTGTCGCGGGCGCTGCAACTGACCGGATTTATTTATGCTTCAGCAGCCACATCTTTCCGGCCATCGTGATGCCGTGCGGCGAGATGGCTGGGTCGGCGTCGGGATCGAGGGTCTTGAGAAGACCGCTGATTCTCAATTCGCCTACCGTCGCCGTTGTTGCGAACTTGATTGCGATCGGCCGCTCCTGAAAGCGATCGGCTTTGGCGAAGGTAATCGTCGCATTGAGATGCGTCCACTTCTTGCTCTCCTGAAGGTACAGGTCCCCATCCCTTGCAAGTTTCAAGCCTCTGATCTGGGGAGGCGTCAAAGTGACCATCAAAGCGGCCGTATTGGGACTTGTTTTGGCGGTCGTACTCATCTTGGATCCTAACATGCTATTCAAACGATCCGCATAAAGCGGTCAGATATCGATGGGCCGAGGCTCTCGGCCTCTCGGAAGGAGATGAGCCTGCCGCTCTCTTCATCCCACAAAGCAAGCCGGACACATTCGAGGCTTTGCCGAAGGGTGACGCGGCCGATAGCCACCAACTCGGGGTGATTGCGCAGGACTTCCGGAAGCCGGTAATACGGAATGCGGCTTGAAAGGTGGTGGATGTGGTGGATACCGATATTCCCGGTCAGCCATCGAAGCACGAGCGGAAGATCATAATGTGACGCGCCGTGAAGAGCGGCCCGCGGAAATTTCCATTCTCCGGTCTTCGACCAGTGCGTTTCCTCGAACTGATGTTGGACATAAAATAGCCAGACGCCGGCTGCCCCTGCCAGCAAAACGACCGGCAGATGCACCAGCAGGAAGGGGATAGGCCCAATCGTCCACATTAACAGGCCGCCTATGATCGCGATCGCTGCATTCGTGGCCATCGTGGAAACCCAAGGCAAGGCTCCCGCCTGCATCATCCCGATCGGCAGGCGTTGCTTGAAGATAAAGAGCCAGGCGGGTCCAATGCCGAACATGACGATCGGATGCCTGTAAAGTCGATAGGCGAGTCGCCCTGCTCGAGAGCGGGTGCGATATTCCTCGAGCGTCAAGGTCGTGATGTCGCCGATGCCACGTTCATCAAGATTGCCGGCAGATGCATGATGTTCGGCATGTGTTTGCCGCCAGTAATCGTAAGGCGTCAGAGTTAGAACGCCGAGTGCGCGTCCTGTCCACGTGTCCAGCTTTCGCCGGGCGAAGAATGAACCATGCCCGCAATCGTGCTGGATCATGAATAACCGGAGCAGGAAGGCGGCGGCTGGCAGGATCAGTATGTAACCGGGCCAGAAGTCTTGCAGCAAAGAGGCATACGCGCCGACCCAGAGCAGCGCGAACGGGGCAGCTGTCACAGACAACTCGAACGCGCTGCGCCAAAAGCTCGGTTGCCGGTATTTCGCGAGGATCTTCAGCCACGCACCGGCGGAGTCTTCAAACGGCTCGTGCAACTGGCCGGCTTGGCTTCTCATCGATTTTCTGATCCCCTTCGGACGCGACGCAAATTGGCGGGAGCCACGGTCAGATGTTCAGGCCGTCAAGCGCGACGAGCCTTACGTGCGGCATAGCGCCGGTCGCGCTCGGCCTTGCGTGCCGCTTCATCGGCGACGACACGTGCGATTCGGTTATTGGCTTCCAATTGGCGAGCCTCCGCCTCTGCTCTTTGATGAGCCTCGGCAACATCGGCTAATGCGGCAGCTTCCTGAAGGAGGCGGTCATTTTCCGCCGCCTTCATTGCGTCGCGCTCGGCGCGACGCGCGGTCCTGGCCGAAGCAATTGCTTCGCGCGCCGCCAACCGTTCTTGCATTACAGGGTCGGTCGGCTTCGGAGCCGACTCAAATTTTGCAATCAGCTGACGTCTGGCGCTTTCGGCGGACTTACGACGTTCTGAAAAGCTGTTGTCGCTTGGGTGTTTCAATCGATGTCCTTGCCCAACAGGATAGCCTAGGCCGCTACGCTTCAAGTCGTACGAGCGGTCGGGCGCTGTTCACTTGTTGAATGAAAAAGGCCAGACATCTGCCTGGCCTTCAACTATCCTTGCCAGCCACGCCAGTACATCCGTGGTCGCAGCGACTATAGGAGCTTTTTAGGCCGGTTGGAGCTGGCCTGCAGACATTTTGCCGGACTTGCGGTCATGCTCCAATTGAAAGCCGAGCTTCTGGCCTTCAGCGATTGAACTCATTCCCGCGCGTTCAACGGCAGAGATGTGAACGAAGACGTCGGCGCTCCCGTCGTCAGGCTGGATGAAGCCAAAGCCTTTGGTGGCGTTGAACCATTTTACTGTGCCAGTGGTCATGATTAACCCTTTCATCGGCATAAATTTGACGGCCCGCCGAGCGACGCGCGGCGGTGTTTTCGACTTTTGAAGGGAGAGTTGATCAAGAGGCGCAGAGCGCAGCCAAACAAATATCGGCAAACAAAGTATCGATATGTGCAGGGATAGACTGGAGATCCTTCCCAGTCAACCTTTTGTTTTCAGCTTCTCGCCATTTCCACTTAGGCGGGCAATTCCGCGTGATACGTTTCAGGTCGACGGCGCGTCAGCGGATAAGCCTCGGCTTCATAGAGTTTGCGCATCTGCAAACCATCGAAGCGCGCCTCCTCGACTTCGAGCACGGATCCACCGAGGAGAGAGGGCGGCATGTCCTCGATCGCAAAGCGAAGAGCCTCGGCGACGGAATCGAACCTCTTGTAGCCGAGGCGGCCTCTTCTGTTGATTGTCTTGCACGGGTAAAGCCCCGCGCCGGCACTATAGTCGAAAACGGTCATAACCTAATCCTTGCGGCTTGAGCGATCGCCGAGAACAGTCGTTCTTTGCCGTCCCATGTTGCGGTATTAACGGAAGAAGAAGTCAGTCCAACCGGTCCAGCACTCCGTTTTTCGAGACGCTGCTGCATCTCGGCAAGCTTCGTCGCGCGCCTCCGGAGAGCTTGCCTGCTGAGGAAATCCTGCAGCTTTGCTGCATCCGATCCTTGTTCTGGCTTGGAGCGCTTGAACATGCTTTCGGCGGCATGGCGGGTGGTGTTGGTCATTATGGCATCCTCAGTGCGGCTGCGGGACGAATACATCCGGAACAAACCGCTCCAGCCAGTATGGCGGAGTTCGCAACGTTCGCAAAATCAGGGTTTGCCAAGCAACCGACGCAGCCGGGAGGATCAGGTAGCCGAAAGGCTGAAAACGTGCCCTGTATGTAAGGTTTCAATCAGCCTCATTCAAGGCACCACATGAATAGCAAAAGCTTGCTTGCCAAAGGCGGAAATGAAGTCCAGGGTGCGATGTCGGCTGCAACTGGTCAGGGCGCTGCCGCCTGAGGGACAAGAGCGCGCCCTAGCCCCGACAAGAGGAGGACGCGATGACGTCCCGATCCTCGCATGCCTGCTTCCTGCTCTACTTCCAGAAAATGCTCCTGAACGCCAACGGCGAAAGCAAGCGCAAACCAGGCAATCGGAAAGTGCATAGGACCTTTCCCATGGTCCGCAACAGAGGACAGCTTCATGGCTCGTCACCTGTCGGTCGCGGGATGTGGGCCGGCGCGCCCATTTTTCCTGAGAAAGCTCCCGAGAAAGAGCCAAGGCTCTGGTAGCGTCGCACGGTATCTGTCCTTCCCTCTTTACTGCCCTTCAGCGTTATATCTTGGAATTACGACCAGGAGATCGCAGATGCAGGCCTTTGGAGACAACTTATGCGCCAATCATATTACAGGGCGCTGGCCCTGATGATGACCATCCCCCTGCATTCTGCATCGGGACTCAGCTCCTCGGCGCTCGGCCAGACCTCAAGGTCGGTGCCTGAAAATGCCCAGGCAAGCCGCTATGGCCTCGGCTGGGAATGCAATCGTGGTTTTCGAAGGCAGGATGACGCCTGCTTTAAGGTGAAGCTTCCCGACAACGCGTTTCTGACGAACTCCTCCTTTGGCAAGGGCTGGGATTGCCATTACGGCTTTCTGGAGAAGGGGAACCAGTGCCTCACCGTCCAAATTCCGGACAATGCATATCTCGACCCATATTTCGGCGATCGCTGGAGATGCCTGCGTGGATACCGTCAAACCAATGTGGGTTGCGACCCTATCAAAGTCCCGGAGAAAGCATTCCTGTCCGATAATACCACAGGATCCGGCTGGGAATGCGAAAGAGGTTATCGCGCGCTACAACAAGCATGTCTCAAGCTCGAACTCCCCGCCCACTCATATCTGACATCCGCCGGAAATGAGTGGAGGTGTGATAGAGGCTTTGAAAACAAGGATCAGACGTGTGTCGCTGTCGAGGTTCCGGAGAATGCCATCTTCGTCGACGCGCCCCACGGACTGAAATGGAAGTGCGACCGCGGCTTCGAGCCGAGGGGCAATCAATGCCTGCAGCTCAAGCTTCCCGAAAACGCACATCTTAACTCGACGGGCAACGGATGGGACTGTAATCGTCCGTACCAGCTTCGCGGTGGTGCCTGCATGATCGAATGACAATCAGCTGAAGTCTACCTCGGTGCCTCCCTCGCCGTCTAAATAGCTGATGATTTTTCACTCTGCTTGTTTTTTCTATCGGAAAGCAAACGGCTGGGCGCCTAAGACGGAAACTCCAGAAGAGCGACGAGATTACTGTCAGCGCGTAAATGAAAACTTCCAATTCCGACACTATATCGTCATCATAACAGCGGGTATCACGATGAACCGTCTGCAGGAGTTTTCGATCAGACCAAATGGGGATCGATGGTGCGAAACGCGGACGCCGTAGAAAGGTTTCATAACCTGCCCCGTTCGGCCCGAACGCGATGCTCTCGTCGCAGCCCTCCTCAAGCGCAGACGACAGATTCCAGCCAGCCACGAACTCTCCTCTGACCCTACATTGCAATTCGAGGGCCGCGCCCCATATTTCCTAGGACCGGAGCTGCGAAGGAGCAGCCGTCGTTCCGGGATTCCGGCACCCCGACAGCAGGAAGCCGGACAGGAGGAAGGTCTCCTGCATCTGTAGCACAGCGGCAACCTGACCAGCCCTGCCGCGCCTCAGCGAGCCCGGCGGAAGTTCAATGGCATACTTTGCGACAGTCCAGTTTGACTTGGCATGACCAACCCCTCCGGGAGAGAAATGCGTGACACTGACCTTTCCCAATAGAAGCCGCAGTTTCGACGAGAGCCGCAATGCCGTTCGCTTCTCCGGATATGACGGCATGTTCGAGGTGCGGTTTTTGATTGAAGCCAATGCCTTGCGGACCGCAAGCCAGGCCGCCCGCTCCGAAGACGAGTGCTTGAGAGCCTTTGATATGGCGCGCGAGGCCATTCTGGATGCGGCCACCCATGCCTACGGCCGCGGCTGCAAGGACCGACATACCCTGACGGCGCGGGATATCCGCCGATAGCCTATTACACCCGAAAAGGGCCGCGCAGGAGGCGAAACGATGTCAGTCGACAGAAAACATCTCAGCGTCGCGAGCCGCGTAGCAACCCGCCATCCCGACCAGGACGATCTTGAATCGGCGGTCTACAGCGCGCTTGCCGATTCCAGCGATCTCGACTCCAGCTATATCTTCGTCACCGCACGCGGCAGCGATATCACGCTGGCCGGGTGGGTGCATGTGCAAGCGGAGGTGTTGTGGGCGGAGGAGATTACGCTGAGAACGAAGGGTGTGCACAAGGTTCATAATGAGCTGTCGCCGGATTTGTGAGGCGAACCCATGGCACTATTTCCATCGGCGCGCATCCGCGCCGTGTTCCCGCCCTGACTGGGAGCAAGCCCGGCACGCTGCCGGGTTTCCGTTAACCGCAGATGGATCTCCCGATCACAGAGGCGGTTGGCGGACGAGGTCCTGCATGGCGGCGACGCTCAAAGCCTCCATGCGTTCCCGCAAGGCTCGCTCATCGAGATTCTTGCCCGCCGAGCGTAAATCTGCCAGGATCTTGCCGCGGCGAACGCGATACCGCAGGAATTACAGTTGGCTGCTTCGAAAAGTGGGCTCGCTTCAGTTTCTCAAAGCGAGCCTTCCGAGTTGCTACTATCAGACGTCTATTTGCGTCCACCACTAGGACGGGATTTGGCACCTGTTCCGCCTGCGGTCTTGGCGTCGGGAGCTTGCCCGAAGTTTGTTCCCCCCAGGTGCCCGCCACCGCTCGTGTTCGCGGCCTGGCGTTGGGTTCTGCGCTGGATCTCAGCGGCATTGGTTTTGCTCATTTAAATTCCTATTCGTCGCATGAGTGATCGCTGCCGGACGGCGCCCGGAAGACAAAGATCGATTTTGAGAGGAAAGGTCTGCTTGACGCCAAGTGGCGCGAAACGAAGCTCGACTAGCAAACTCGATGTGGCAACCTGAGCCGCCATTGTGTTTAAACGAAGTTCTCGGCCAGCGAGCCGGCCAACAAAAAAGGCCGGGGCGAAACCGCACCGACCTTCCTCACATCGCTACCCATACCAATGCCAGTACATCCGTGGTCAAAAGCAGAAAGCGACTGCGGCAATTGCGAGCGACAGATGCTTTCCAGCGCTCATCAGCAATGCCGATGAGAGGCATATAGGCACTCGCTGCATGAAACGCAACCGCAATTTTCGGTTTTGTTAAAGATATCTTATAAAAATTCAAATTGCGTGATTCACATTGCATCCGGAGCTGCGCTCAGGCATGGTCACCTCGTCAGCAGCCAATGTTACGGGCGCTGCTGCATCAGGGCTTTCAGCCCTCGCCCCAAATGGAAGGAGGACCGGAAATGTCTTCCGAACACGTCCATATCTTAAATTCCAGAGACCTCATAATGCTGCAAGGCGTCTTGGATGCGGCTGGATACAATTCAACCAGAAGCGTCGCCCATCCTGAGCGATACAACGCGGCAGCTAAGTTGCTTATCCAACGTTTCCAATATGGGATGACCTCTGCCGACGACCTTTCCAGGGAGCTGGAAAGGTGTTTTGGCGAGCCAATATCGTCGAAGTCTCCGCCAAGCTTTGAGCGGACACGCGCCTCCATTCAGGGACGGCCTGCCCGATAAACCTCCGACAACCGTAGGACTCCCCGGCCCTCCCAATGTATAGGGCGATAGCATGGAACAATGCGTCAAGGCGGGGGTTGGGGGTGTGGATTGCACGGGTGAGGAACTTTTCTCCCTCATGCCGTACTCCGGCTAACTGTGAGATCCACTATTTCTCAAATGTGGAATCGGAGACTGTGTGTCGACGTCGGCGTGGCTGCTCTTAGTGGTTGAACGCAATCAGGTGCGGCATATTATTGCGTCCGCAGATGAAGCCCTTGACATGCTTTTTAAGAATTGGCCGGTGACGAGCGGTAGCGCTTTCTTTATGGCAATGGAGGCCTGTGCGGGCACGGTAGAGGGCATAGTAACCGAAGGGGAAGCCCAGTCCGCATTCCTTGCGGCAGCTTTTGACGCGCGAGTCGTGGTTCGGATCGCCTAGCTCTTGACTTAAAAGGACTGCCAATTTGCTCGTCTTCGGGTCAGAACCACCTGGAGGTGGCGTCCGAGGCAGGTCAGGAAGGCCGCAATGGTAAGTGCAAAGCCCGGCCACTGCGTGGCTTGGGCGGCGTCGAAAAGAGGCGTGCCGAGGAACCTGACGAAAAGACTGCGGAGTGGAAAAGGGGGGAAACCCGTCGACCGCCCCGAGCGCGCCGGCTCAGCGCTCCAATTGGATCGACGCCTGAATCAGATCCTGATGGAAGCAATGCGTGCGTAGATCCTCTGTCAACTTGACCAGCCTTTCGCGGGCCAGCCCCGGCGGGCTCGCCTCGCGTCAGCATTCCGTCGATCAGACTCTGCTGAGCGCAAATCATCTGCCGGTCGATGATCACTTGCCGTCGCGCGAGTTCCAGGTCCTTCGGGGAATAGGTCATGAGGGACTATATCATACAGGCGGGCGAGAGTAGGATTCAATTCCGGACCGCCTCGGGACTATCGCGGCCAGGTGAGTTGTCATCACTGAACGAGCCGAGGAGAGCCCGCGCCTCTCGCCCCGTGACCGAGTAGCCCGCACGAAAAATAATATTGTCGCCTGGCGCTGCGTTCGTCGCATTTGCCTTGGATAAAGCGCAATAGAGGCGCATTATTTGCATATCGACAGCCAATGAAACGGGCGCTGCCGATCAAGGGGTGGCTCCCTTCGCCCCAATCAAGGGAGGACAAGATGTCTTCCACCTTCAATCGCTCTTCATATATGGCGGCTTACGGCGACTTCTTATTCAGGGCTTCCATCCTGGCGAGCTTCGCCGTCATCATCAGTTTAATTTTGAGAGGCTGGTTATGGTAGTAATCATCACAACCGGAACTCCGACGAAACGCGACGAGAATTGGCGGCTCCGGTCCATCCTCAAGCGCGCGGACTACGCGACGATAGATCTCGTTGCTTCAGAACATGGCGACCATCACGAAGAGGTGATGGTGATAAGGCGCATCAAGGCGGCGACGATTCCCGCGCCCGCCTACCCCTCTTCGAGACGGCGGAAGCTGCATGCCGATCCTGAGGCTTTGGCATCATGGGAAAACGAAGGGGGCGCCACGCGAGATGTGGACGCGCCTGCGGACAAGAAGAATTGATGACCCGCGAGGCAATTGAGCAAGGAATGCCGGATTGGCGATCAGGCTCGGTGGTCGAAAGCCCAGCCCCTCTTAGTCTTTGGTGATGCTGAAATTCTGCCCAGTGGTATGTTGCAAAGACCTGCAGCGATCATGCCGTCGCAGGCGTGATGTCGCATTGCTCCAGCTCGGAAAGAGGTGATCAAGCGATTTCCGGTTCACCGACTTCATTCGGAGTTCGGACGGTCCTTTTACGTCCTTTTGGCCCTGATGATTGAACCTGGAAAGAGATGATTGCGAAAAATCACCACATTGGGACGCACAGGTCTGACCGCTTTCTGCCCATCCCACAATATTCAGTTTGCCAGCCGTATCGATTAGGCGCATGGTAGGTCTTCAGTAGCTGTTTCTCAGGGCGCTACTGCGTGGAGGTCGGTTTCTGCCTTCGCCCCAAATTGAAGGAGGACAGCATGTCTTCCAATCTCAACATGTCTGTGCGGACCTCTGACCTGGCTGTATTGCAGGGCGTCCTTGACGACGCCGGATATGATTGCACAAGTAGCCTTGCAGACCCGAAATATTACAACGTTGCCGTCAGACTGCTGTTCAAGCTTTATCACGACGGAATGACCTCGCCCGCCGCCCTCTCTATCGAACTCAGCCGGCACTTCGGAAAAACACCACTGCCCTCGAAATCATCCGCCGAGTTCGAAAAAAATCGCAAGCGGATGCAGGGTATCCGTTCAGCCATTGAAGTTAGGTCGCCTACCGGCGCCTGAACAGAACGTTCTCGCAAAGCTCATTCGACGAAGCCCTTACCAACGGGATGGACGGTTGCATGCCGGAGCCGTTCGAACAGCTAGAGAGCTTCTCATCGCCCTCGGCGCAAGCGTCGGAGGCGCAGGAAGTCGTTGACTCTCCGTGCCATGAACTACCTGCAGCGAAAGTGCACACGGCGCGGGATTGCGCCGGCGGTCCAAGCCGTTCACTCAAGACCTTGCTGCTGCGCTTGCGAAACCATAATGCGCAACAGCCCGCCGGGAAGCGGCACAATAATGGGCACCGTCAGAGGAGGCTAGAATGCCAGAAGCACCAAACGAATTTGCGGCCAGTCCAAACGGAGACAAATGGTATCTCGAACATAACGAAACAGCGGACCAGCATACTGTCATCCATCGCGCCAACGATGCCTCCGGCGGCACTGTGACGAGATGGCCGATTTCGAGCTTTCTGGAGCACTTCGGCGATCATCCGCAAGGTCAGGCTCTTCGCGAGGCATTGCACGATGCTGGATCAGCTGAGCAGGAAGTACCGAGTGAACATACGCCCGTTGTGCAGAAACTGGTGACTTCTTTCCCTTGGTCCCGCAAAACGCAACACGTTGAGGATTGAGTACGCTCTCACTTACCTGAAAGGGTAGCCCCACGGGCGGTCTCAGGCTCGGCATATGCAAACGATGTCAGCTGGGTCGTCGAAAAAATTCCTGGCGCGGTCCTTGACGGACCTCCGTCCACTCGTCTGTACCCCTTCAAGCAGACTGAAGATTGCCAGACCGACATCTTGCCGGACTTGTCGTCATGCTCCAAGTCGTAGCCGTTCTTCTGGCCTTTGAACGATTTCGCGCATGCCAGCGCGTTCCACGGCAGAAATATGGACGAACGCGTCCCCGCCGCCGTTGTCAGGCTGAATGAAACCAAGGTCCTTAGTGGAATTGAACAGATCCGAACCGGCGTTGATTATATGACAACACCCCCGCGCCGGCAGGATCCCGCGTTCCGGCGGGAATAACCCTTCATCCCTCATGCGCGCCGCCATGGCGCGGTCGCGGCCAGCCACTGCAGCGTGCGGGCCTCGGGATCCGGGTTGCGGGTAATATCGGTGACCACGGCGGCACTGTGGGCGCCCTTTTCCAATACCAGCGGCGCCCGTTCGGCGGTGATCCCGCCAATCGCGACAAGCGGAATCATCCCGACGCGCTGTCGCCAGTCAGCAAGGCGTTCGACGCCTTGCGGCGCCCATTTCATCGCCTTGAGGATCGTGGGCCAGACCGGCCCGAGCGCAACATAATCCGGCTCGGCCGCCAGCGCCGTCTCCAGCTCCGATATGTCGTGGGTGGAAAGGCCGAGCTTCATGCCGGCGCGACGAATGGCATTTCTATCAGCGGCCATCAGATCTTCCTGCCCGAGATGAATGAAATCGCATCCTTCATCGATCGCCAGCTTCCAGTGGTCATTGACGACCAACTGGCAACCCGCGGCCGCGCAGGCAGCCTTCGAACGCCGGATCTGCTCGCGAAGCACGGAGTCCGGGCAATCCTTGATGCGCAGCTGGACGAGTTTGACGCCGAGTGGCACGAGACGCTCGACCCATTCGGCGCTGTCGACGATGAGATAGAAGGGATCGAGCTTCATGAGAAGACGGCCTTGCCGATGACGGGCGTGGATGGGAAGGCGACGTCGCGTGGCTCCAGCGGTATGGCTCCATGCGCCAGGCGGCCGGCATCGATGGCAAGCGCGAAGGCCTCGGCAATGCTGGCGGGATCGCCTGCGCCGGCAACGGCGGTGTTGAGAAGGACGGCATCATAACCATATTCCATGACGGTGGCGGCATGAGACGGGCGGCCGATGCCGGCATCGATGATCAGCGGCACATCCGGAAAGTGCGCCCGGAACGATCGCAGCGCCATCGGGTTCAGCGGCCCCTGAGCGGACCCGATCGGCGCGCACCAGGGCATCAGCACGCGGCAGCCGGCTTCCAGCAGCCTTTCCGCGACGACAAGGTCGTCGGTCGTGTAGGGGAAGACCTGAAAGCCCTCGCCAGTGAGGATGCGGGCCGCCTCGACAAGGCCGAAGACGTCAGGCTGCAGCGTATCGTGATGTCCGATGACTTCGAGCTTGATCCAGTCGGTGCGGAAGACGTCGCGCGCCATTTTCGCCGTCAGCACGGCCTCCTGCACGCTGTGGCATCCGGCCGTATTCGGCAGCACGCGCACGCCAAGTTCGCGGATCAGATCGAAGAAGGCGCCGCCCGCTTTGCCGCCGACGGCTTCGCGGCGAAGCGAAACGGTGACGATCTCGGTCTTCGAGCGCTTGACCGCTTCTGCAAGGACAGCTGGAGACGGATAGCGGGCGGTCCCGAGTAGCAGTCGGGAGCGGACTTCAACATCATAAAGTTTCAGCATCTCAGCCTCCTTGCATGGGTGAGAGAATTTCGATGCGGTCGCGTTCGCCGAGCCTGAAATCGGCGCGGTCCTCGCGGTGCACCAGCTCGCCGTTGACTGCGGTTGCCAGCCATTCGCCTTCGTAGTCGAGAGCGAGGAGAAGATCTGCGAGCGTCGCGGCCGCGACCTCCTGTTCCTCACCATTGATGATGAAGGTCATGATGCCCTCCTTTCCGGTTGATTGCCTTCGCCAAGAAGAAGCCGCGCCACCTCGCCTGCCATGGCAGGCGCCAGCAGAAAACCGTGGCGGTAGAGACCATTGACATGGACTGTGCGCCCTTCCTGCGTCACACGCGGCAGATTGTCGGGATAAGCCGGCCGCACGCCTGCGCCGGTTTCCGTCACCCGTGCCTCGCCGAAGGCAGGATTGAGGGTGTAGGCGGCATTCAGCAACTCCATCAGCGAACGCGCGGTGATAGGGCCGGTATCGTCACTTTCGATCATCGTCGCCCCGATCATGAAACGATTTCTTTCGCGCGGCACGATATAGATCGGATAGCGCGGATGCAGCAGGCGAACGGGGCGAGAGAGAGTCACTTCGTTCGTTTCGACGCAGAGCATCTCTCCGCGAACGCCGCGCAGGCCGGGCAGAAGGCCGATCTGAGCAGCCCCGGTGCAGTCGATCACCCGATCGTAATGGGCAAGGTCAGCATCGCCCGTGGTGCCGAATGTGAGACGCATGCGGGCTTCTTCAAGTCCGGCGGCCAGCCCCGCGAGTGCCTGCCGTGGATCGAGATGCGCTTCCTGCGGAAAGAACAATGCCCTGCGGAAGCGGCCGGCGAGATCCGGTTCAAGAGCCGCGATCGCCTGCTCGTCCAGCCATTCCCATCCGCTTGTCCGGCGACAAAAGCGGTCGAGTTCGCCGGCATCGCGCCCGGCCGCCACGACAAGCGTTCCCCGACGATTGATATGGCCGGGTAGTGCTGCCTCCCACCAATCGGCGGCAAGACGGCCGAGCGCCAGGACCGGCTCCTCCGCGCTTTCCCTTTCGCACCATGGGGCCAGCATGCCGCCGGCAAAGCCGGAAGCGCCTGCACCGATCCGGTCGGCTTGATCAGCGACGCTGACCCGGAAACCATGTCGATAGAGCTGCCAGGCAACGGTGAGGCCGGCAACGCCGGCCCCCTTGACGAGAATATGCATCGTCATTCTCCGGCAGGCGTTTTCGCGGCCTCGGCGACCGGCATGTAGAGATCGCCGCCATCACGATACCTGGCAGCCATCGCTTCCAGTCCTTCTTTCTGAGCTTCGGCGCGAATGTCGTGGGAAATGCGCATGGAACAGAATTTCGGGCCGCACATCGAACAGAAATGCGCTACCTTGTGCGCCTCTTTCGGCAGGGTCTCGTCATGGAAGGAACGCGCCGTATCCGGGTCGAGCGAGAGGTTGAACTGGTCTTCCCAGCGAAATTCGAAGCGCGCCCGCGACAGTGCATCGTCACGGATGCGGGCGGCCGGATGGCCCTTGGCAAGGTCGGCGGCATGCGCGGCAATCTTGTAGGTGATGACACCGGTCTTGACGTCGCTGCGGTCGGGCAGGCCCAGATGCTCCTTCGGCGTGACGTAGCAGAGCATCGCCGTTCCGAACCAGCCGATCATTGCGGCTCCGATGCCGGAGGTGATGTGATCGTAGCCGGGGGCGATATCGGTCGTCAGCGGTCCGAGCGTATAGAAGGGAGCCTCGCCGCAGACCTTGAGCTGCTTGTCCATATTCTCCTTGATCTTGTGCATCGGCACGTGGCCGGGGCCTTCGATCATCACCTGGCAATCCCTGGCCCAGGCGATCTTGGTCAGTTCGCCGAGGGTTTCGAGCTCGGCAAATTGCGCGGCGTCGTTGGCATCGGCGATCGAGCCGGGGCGAAGACCATCTCCAAGCGAGAAGGATACGTCATAGGCGCGGCAGATGTCGCAGATTTCCTCGAAATGCTCATAGAGGAAGCTCTCCTTGTGGTGATGCAGACACCACTTGGCCATGATCGAACCGCCGCGTGAGACGATGCCGGTGACACGATTGACGGTGAGCGGGATATAGGCAAGCCGCACGCCCGCATGAATGGTGAAATAATCGACCCCCTGCTCGGCCTGTTCAATCAGCGTATCGCGATAGACTTCCCACGTGAGATCCTCGGCTATGCCGTTCACCTTTTCCAGCGCCTGGTAGAGCGGCACCGTTCCGATCGGAACCGGCGAATTGCGGATGATCCATTCCCGGATGTTGTGAATGTTGCGGCCGGTGGAAAGGTCCATGACCGTGTCGGCACCCCAGCGGATTGCCCAGACCATCTTCTCCACCTCTTCCGCCATCGACGAGGTAACGGCCGAGTTGCCGATATTGGCGTTGATCTTCACCAGGAAATTCCGGCCGATGATCATCGGTTCGGCCTCCGGATGGTTGATGTTGGCTGGAATGATCGCCCGGCCGGCTGCCACTTCCTGCCGCACGAATTCGGCCGTCACGAAATCGGGAACGTCAGCGCCAAAGCTCTCGCCGTCGCGAGCGAGCGCCTCCTTCGTGGCCTGCCGGCCAAGGTTTTCGCGGATGGCGATGAACTCCATTTCCGGCGTGACGATGCCGGCACGCGCATAGGCGAGCTGGGTGACGGCGCGGCCGGCCTTTGCCTTCAGCGGCGTGCTGCGAAGGGGGAATTCCGGCGTCAGCCGTTCGCCTGTGGCAAAACCATTGTCTTCAGGCTTCACCACACGGCCTTCATAGGCTTCGACGTCGCCCCGCGCCCTGATCCAGCTCTCGCGCAAACGCGGGAGCCCGGCGTCGATCGAGACCGTATGTGTCGGGTCGGTATAGGGGCCGGAGGAGTCATAGACCGTTACCGGCGGTTCGCCCGAGGTCGGGTGAAGGCTGATTTCGCGCATCGGCACGCGCAGATCCGGATAGAGCGTTCCGGGCTTGGCGATCTTGGTCGAGCCCGGAAGCGGGCCGGTGGTGACGACCGGAGTAAGCTTGGGTGCAACAATATTCATGGGTGAGGCTCCAAGGTTTGACGTTTGGAGACCCAGTTCCAGAGTTGGAATGATGAAAAGACGCCTCAAGCAACAAAGCGAAATCCGCCCGACAGCCGCAGCGTCCGCACCGTCCCTACGCCAGTATGAACTGGATCAGGTTCAACGGGTCACTGCGCCACAACAGGCAAAGCCGTATTGTTCAGCAGAATCTCAGCCCCTTGCCGGGACACCCCTGGTGAATGCTCGGCATCAAAGACCGGAGTGGCCCTGATGTCAAGCCGACCCTCACGCGTTCTCATCCGCCGGCTTTGAGTCCGCGGCAGACATCATTCCGCGTCCTCACGCGAGCTACGGCTCTCGCCAAAGGACTACCGTCAGCCGATCTCGGAAACTTGCGGCTTAGATAAGCGGGGATCGGTGTATCGACCCGACTGTACAAGAAATGCGCCACACCAACAGCAGACAAGACGTGGATAGCGAGCGTGCCTGACCTTGCAGAGGGCCTGCCAACGCAATTTTCCAGACCCCGGCTCAACGGCCCGGTATGTAAGTCAAGCGGCAATATTTATTCAGCTGAATTGAATGTTCGAAATAGCAAAATCACTGGAAGTACTTATCCGATTTCAGCATTGAACATCTTTACACCGATAGCTGTTGTCCTTACTTCCTCTATCGTTATGTCTAGCAAGGCAACACCGATGTGAGACCACTCACGACGCGCCGTCCCCCAGCGGGACTCGCGGTCATTCTCCCTGACAATCAGCAGCCTTAAGCGTTCGACAGGTTCTTAGCGCGTCGCGCAAAAAGGCGCGCCATTTCCCCGTCATATCAACCAACGCCAACCGGGCGGTCATCGGGTGGACGAACCCGTGCGCCTATGCGAGAGAAAAGATGGAAACCCTCCAATACCTTAGCCCGATGGGATGGAAGGCGATCGAAATCGCTGTCACCCTCATCATACTGGCCATGCTGTTCCGGTGGAGCGGAGTAATCCGCTATATCCCCAACGACAGGCTCGGCATCCTCGAAAAGCTGTGGAGCTTTCGCGGCTCCGTCGACAATGGCTTCATCGCGCTCTATGGCGAGGCCGGCTTTCAGCCGGATGTCGTGCGCGGCGGTCTGCATTTCTTCATGCCGTTCCAGTATTCGATGCATCGCGCCAACCTCGTGACCATTCCGCAGGGCCAGATCGGCTATGTCTTCGCCCGTGACGGCGAGCCGTTGCCGCCGACCCAGACGCTGGCCTCGAATATCGATGCCGATGATTTTCAGGATGTGCGCAGCTTTCTCACCAAGGGCGGCCAGAAGGGGCCGCAACGCAAGATCCTGCGCGAAGGCACATATGCCATCAATCTCGCGCAGTTCATCGTGTTGACCGCGCAATCAACTTATGCAGTCAACCTGAACGCGTCGGAACAAAGACTGTTTTCCGACATGTCCACTTTGATCACTGAGCGGAATGGCTTCGAGCCCGTCCTCATCCACGACGCCGAGGACCTGATCGGGATCGTCACCATCCATGACGGTCCGGCGCTGCCGGATGGCGAGATCATCGCGCCGACCGTTGCCAACAACCCGAAGGATCCGAACTTCCACAATAATTTCCAGGATCCGGAGAAGTTTCTCAATGCCGGCGGTTATCGCGGCCGGCAATTGCAGGTGCTTGCCGACGGCAGCTATTTCCTCAACCGCATCTTCGCGACCGTCGAACTGGTGGAAAAGACGATCATCGACGTCGGCACGGTGGGTGTCGTCGTCTCCTATACCGGCCGGCGAAGCGCGGATATTTCAGGTCAGTCTTATCGCCACGGCGAACTGGTCGAGACGGGCGCACGCGGTGTCTGGTCGACGCCGCTTCTGCCGGGCAAATATGCGTTCAACACCTATGCCGGCAATATCATCATCGTGCCGACCACAAACTTCGTGCTCAAATGGACGAAGGAACAGTTCGGCGAGCACCGGCTGGACGAAAACCTTTCAGAAGTGTCGCTGATCACCAGGGATGCGTTCGAACCGGTGCTGCCACTCTCGGTCGTCGTGCATATCGACTATATGAAGGCGCCGCTCGTCGTGCAGCGTTTCGGGGACATCAAACGGCTGGTCGAACAGACACTCGATCCGATGGTCTCGGCCTACTTCAAGAATATCGCTCAGACCAAGACCTTGATCGAACTGCTGCAGGAACGCAGCGAAATCCAGCGCAGATCCGGTGACGAAATGCGGGAGAAGTTTTCGTCGTATAGCCTCGAGCTGCAGGAGGTGCTGATCGGTACGCCTCGCGCCAGTAATGGCCAGAACAGCATCGAGCAGATCCTCATCCAGCTGCGCGAACGCCAGATCGCCGTCGAGAAGGTCGAGACTTATAAGTTGCAGGAAGCGGCGGCGATCCAGGAGCGCACATTGCGCGAGAAAGAAGCACTGGCCGAACAGCAGGCCAAGATCACGACGTCGGCGCTCACCATCGAGATCAGCGAGAACGAAGGCAAGGCGCAGCTCGCCCGCACCCGCCAGCAGGCCGAAACCATTCAGGTCACCGCCAAGGCAGAGGCCGAGAAGGTGCGCCTGGCCGGCCTCGGCGAAGCCGACCGGATCAAGGCGATCGCACTTGCAGATGCCGAGCGTATCAAGGCGACCGGCCTTGCCGATGCCCAGAAGGTACGCGCCGTCGGTCTGGCGGAAGCCGAGGCGACCGAGAAGAAGGTCGCGGCCTTCGGCGGTCCGGACTATCAGCTCCACTCGCAGGTGCTGATGCGCTTTGCCGAAGCGATCGAAAACGGCAAGCTGCCGCTCGTGCCGCAGATCCAGGTCGCCGGTGCCGGCGGCGACAAGGGCGGCGCCAACGGCCTGGTGGAAATGATGCTGTCGATGCTGGTCGCCGATCGGCTTGGACGACAGGGTGCCCCGGCTGTGGTGCCAGCGCCGGCCGAATAACATTGATTGTGGATGGGCCGGTCATGCCGGCCCATTTTTCTTCCTGCCTAAAACGCCGGTCGGAAACTCTCGCGCAGAATTCCGAAAGTGGGCCGCCATTCGAATAGATCGACGCTCGTGTAGACGCCGGAGCCAACGAAGGGATCTCCCGCGCTGAACGCCTCGAACTCGGCCAGCGTTTCGACTTCCGCAATTACGACGGCGGTAGAAGCCCTGCCCTCGGCCGGCGGTGCAGACGGGCCGGAAAGCATGATGCGGATCGTCGCGCCGCGCAGATAGGCCTTGTGTTCCTCGATCAATCGGGAACGTTCGGCCGCCTTGCCGGGGTCGCATACGGCATAGCGGACAACGATCATTGTTTATTCCAGATCGGCGTCAGCACGAAATCGAAATCGGAGCGCCAGACCGTCGGACGATCGATACGCTCGAAAGGCGCGACCAGGCTGTTTTTGACACCAAACACCGTATCGGATTCCAGATAGGGATCGTTGCCGACAAAAGTGTGGGTTACGAGCTTCTGATAACCTGGAGCCGTGATCAGGTAATGGGTATGGGCGGGACGGTAGGGATGGCGACCGAGCGAGGCCAGCATCTGGCCGACCGGACCGTCATCCGGGATCGGATAGGAGACCGGCTTGATGCCGACGAAGCTATAGGCGCCATCTGCACCGGTGATGAAAATGCCCCGGTTGTTCCATTTCGGCTGGATATCCGGCTGCTGGACGTCGTAGAAGCCATCGGCATTATCCGACCATACGTCGATCCGGGCTCCCTCGATCGGATGACCATCGAGATCCAGCACTCGCCCGATGAAGAGGCAAGTCTCACCCTTGCCGTCGAGCGAGATGTTTTCGCCCATCTGGCGGACGGGCGCCCCTTCGATGTGAAACGGTCCAAACACGGTATTTTCCGTGGCGCCCGGCGGACGCCGGTTGTTGATCGCATCCACCAGCATCGAGAAACCCAGCGTATCGCTGAGCAGGATGAATTCCTGTCGCTGGTCATGACAGCGATGACCGGTGCGGGTCAGGAAGCCTATGGCCAGCTCCCATTCCTCCTGGGTCAGGCTTATATCCTTGGCAAAGGCATGCAAATGCTTGACAAGCGACGCCATGACTTCGGCCAGACGTGGATTGATGTCCGGCCCCATCCGCGAATTGACGGCTTCCGCGGATCTCTCTTCGCTGAAATATTCAGGCACCTGGCCTCCTCCTAATGCGTTAACGCGGCCGTGCGCCCTCCCAGGCGCTCTGCAGCAAAGCCCGGATCGCTTTTCCTTCGATCGGGCGCGGGTTCCAGTAGGGATTCCCAGCGGCAAGTTCTGCCGCATGATCCAGATCGGCTTCCTTCATACCCAGATCCCGCAGCGCCATCGGGGCACCGATCGAAGCGGCAAAATCATAAAGACCGCTGCCCAGCGAGCCGCCGAAAAGATCGGCAGCGGGCTTGAGCGCATCCGTTGCGGCTGCGGCGTTGTAGGCAGCGGAATGGGGCAGAATGACCGCATGGGTTTCTGCATGCGGCAGATCGAAGCTGCCGCCCAGCGTATGGCAAAGCTTGTGATGCAGGGCCATTCCAACGGCTCCGAGCACCGTGCCGCACAGCCAGGAGCCGTAAAGCGCTTCGCTTCGGGGTTCGATGTCCCTCGGGGCATTGACGATTTGCGGCAAAGCCTGCTTCAGCGCGCGCAAGCCCTCGACCGCCATCATCGACGAAATGGGATTGCGATCCTGCGCATAGAGCCCTTCGACCGCATGCGCCATGGCATTGAGCCCGCTGCTGACGCTGATGTTGACCGGCAATCCCAATGTCAATTCAGGATCGTAGATCACCACCTCAGGCAGGATGCCGGGGCCGCGGACCGTGGTCTTCTGTCCGTTCTCCGTCTGGCCGAGGATCGGTGTAACCTCCGATCCAGCATAGGTCGTCGCCACCACGATCTGTGGTGCGTCGTTGCGATAGGCGATGGCCTTGCCGAGACCGATCGTCGATCCACCGCCGATCGCGACCACGCAATCGGCACCGGCCTTCTCGTATGCCGCGATCGCGCGCTCGGTCACATCGACCGGCGTGTGCATGACAGCACCGTCGAATAGTCCCGCCGCAAGCGGGCCGAGGGAAGCAGCGATGCGCTGAGCGTCGGCTTTCTGGTGCGGGGTCGAAAGGATCAGGGCGCGCTTGCCGCCCTGCCCTGTAATCGCCTCGGCGAGGCGACTCACCGAGCCGCTCCCGAAGATGACCTGGGCTGCGCTGACCGTGTATCTGAAAGGTGCGACCATGTTATCGATCGAGCTTGAACAGTGAAACTGCATTGGTGCGACCGATTTTCAGACGGTCGGCTTCGGAGATGGTGGCGCTGTCGAACCAGTTTGCAGCGTGGTCGACGTTTTCGAATGGCCAGTCTGTCGAAAACAGAATTCTGTCCGCGCCGATTTCCAGCATAGCATCGATCAGCGATTGCGTGCGGAAATTCCCCGACGTCGTAATGTAGAAATTCTCGTTGAAATAATCGGCAATCCGGCGTTTGGCCGGATAGTTCTTTTCCACCCTGACCCACGCATTCCGGTGGTCGATGCGCCACATCATGTACGGCAGTCCCTCGCCCATATGACCGACGATGATCCGCAAAGCCGGGTGCTCGTCAAACAGGCCGGATCCCATCAGGCGCAGCGCATGCACAGCGGTCTCCTGCGCGAACGCCCATGTCGGACCCATCAGCCAGGAATGGCCGGCATAGATCCGGCTGTCCTGCGGCAGCGGGTTGCGCGGGTGCAGATAGAAAGGAATGTTGAGTTTTTCGACTTCGGCCCAGAACGGACGGTATTGCGGCAGATCGTAGTAGAGCGGCGTTGTTCCGTCGCCTTCCTGCGAGAAGCCGTTGACCAATGCGCCGACGAAACCCATCGTCGTCACGCAGCGCTGCAATTCCTGCGCAGCGGCATCCGGATCCTGCAGCGGCAAAGCTGCAAATCCCAGGAAACGGTTCGGGTTTTTAGCGCATTGCTCGGCCAGAAAGTCGTTGGCGCGTCGGGAAATCTCCAGGGCCTTGGCCTTGTCCGGGATCGCTTGCACGGCTGGTGCGTTCAGCGACAGGATCATTTTCTCGATGCCGTGAGCATCCATCAGCCGCAGACGCTTGTCCTGGATATCCAGAAGACGGGCGGACAGTTCCGTCCAGTAGTCGCCCGGCACGAATCCGGCCGAATCCTGCAGCGTCTCGGGAATGGCGAAATGTTCTTCAAGCGCGATCTTGCCTTGCACGATATGCTCTCTTTCCTGTCTTCAATCGAAATAATGAGGATGGCGGATCAGAATTGTCCCTTGGGCGGAAGACCGAGCAGTTGCTGGCCGACCATGGTTCCGACGGCATCCCAGTTCATGGAAATGTGGCGCCCGACGGCATTTGCATCGCGCCATGCCCGCTGCACGGGATTGGACATCTGGAGGCCGAGGCCGCCGGTCGATGCATTGAGTGCTTCGACGGCCCGAAGCGCCAGGCTGACCGCAAAAGACTGGCTGCGGCGGGCAAGAATCCGATCTTCCTCGGTGATCTCGCCGGTGCCATCCGCGCGGGCCTGGGCCAGTTGCTGCGCCCTGGCAATATCGCGCAGAATGATTTCGCGGGCAGCATCCACGGATGCGGAGGCTTCCGCCACGCGGAGCTGGATCGTCGGAAATTCGGCGATCTTGTTGTTGCCGCCGGCAACCGCACCCCGTGTCACCCTGGTGCCGATGTGGTCGATATAGCTATCCAATGCGCCCTTCGCCGCACCGACGGCCGCGCTGCCGAGGCAGAACGGAATTCCCATAAGGAGCGGCATGTTGAAAAGGCCGACACCCTTATAGAAGCGCCCGCCCGGCGTTCTGCCTGAGGTCGCGTCCGGAAAGCTCAGTATGCGATATTGTGGAACGAAGACATCCTTGAGGATCAGGCTTTTTGAGCCGGTACCCGCAAGGCCGACCACATCCCAGGTCTCGGCAATGGTATAATCGCTGGCGGGAACCAGAAGGAACGCCGGCATAGGACGCTCCTCCTCGCCGTTTGGTGGAATGATCGCCGCACAGAGGGCCCACTGGGCATTTTCGCATCCGCTCGCAAAGGCCCAATCGCCGGATATACGGAAACCGCCCTCGACGCGTTCAGCCATTCGGACCGGCGCGTAGGAACCGCAGAGCAGCGCATCCGGATTGCTGCCCCACACGTCCTGCTGGACCCTTTCCTCGAACATGGCGAGGAGCCATTGATGTGCGGAAAGGAGGCCGGCGACCCAGCCGGTGGAGGCACAGGCCGCCGACAGTACGATATTTGCATCGACAAGCTCGGCAAACGATCCTTCGTTGCCGCCGAAACGGGCGGGCTTGACGATATCGAAATAGCCGGCGGAGCGCAGCAGATCGATATTGCGCGCCGGCACGCGACCGGATTTTTCGGTGTCGCGGGCGCCGGCACGGATTTCGTCCAGCACCGAGGCGATGCGATCTGCAAGACATGCGTTCTCGACCCGCGTTGCGGCGGGAAACAGGGCAGCTGTATTGTTCATGGAACGACCTTCAGTTCTGGGATGTGGGAAGCGCGTGCTGTGGTGCGCAATATTTCGAGTTTTCGTACATCAGCGGGATCGTGTCTTGGGAAAGGCGTGTATCCACCACCTGCCCGATGAAGATCGTGTGCGTCCCGTAGGGAACCGCACCCATGCGGCGGCAGACAACCGAGGCATGAGCGGAATCAAGCACCATCATGCCGCGCTCATGGCGAACCCAATCGGCAGCCTCGAACCGACGTTCAGGCGCAATCTTGCCGCTGAAACCTTCCGACAGGGCGACCTGCCTGTCGGTCAGAATGCTGACTGCAAATTCCGGCACCTCAAGCAGCATGCCATGCAGGTAGGTACGATTGTTCAGGCAGATGAGGAGAGATGGCGGATCCATCGAAAGTGATGTGACGGCAGTTGCCGTCATTCCATGGTCCGTACCGTTGCGGCAGGCGGAAATGATCGTCACTGTCGCCGGGAAACGGCGCATGGTCGATCGAAACGCATCGCTGATCGGTGCAGGGGCCGGCACTATGCCGAGAGCAGCAGTGGCAGACATGATTTCCTCCCGTGTTTCCCGCTGCCAAATTATTGCATCTGCAACTGTTGTCAACGCAAATCTATAAATCAGGCGGGAAAAATGTTTGATCTACCCCGCCATTGTCGGCGGCTGAAAGCCAATCATGTTGTCATCCCGGTCATTTAGGTGCATGTCGGAGAGAACGTTCAGCAAGCGCCCCGAATCCCGCCAGCAGACAGAGATATGTACAAACTTACCGATTCCGTTCCGTATCTTCTCAATCGCGCCGGCGTGCGGATAGCCGAGGTGTTCGCGCAGAGAATTGCCGAAGATGATCTCAGCGTGGCGATGTACAGGGTTCTGGCGATGCTCAAGGAGCGCCGGGAAAGCACCCTGGGGGATCTCGCCGACGTCGTATCTGTCGAGATTTCGACGCTTTCGCGCCTGGTCGGCACGCTGGCCAAGCGCAAGCTGGTGTCGAGAACACGTCCGGAAGACAATGGCCGGATCGTCATCGTCAGGCTGACCCCGCAGGGCGAGGCGCTGACGGAAAGGCTCATGCCGCTTGCCGTGGAGCTTGAAAGCACCGCGGTTCAGGGCATGTCGGCCGAGGAAGTCGCAGCCCTGAAGAATGCGCTGCGCCGCATGCACAGCAACCTGCCGGCAATATCCGCAAAGGGAAAAGTTGCCGGCTGAGAAGTTTGCAGTTGCAAATATTTTATTCGCAAGTATTTAATGGCGTGTCATCGTTGTCTTGACATCGCCCGCTCGCGGGTGAGTCTGGCGCTGGGAGGAACCTCGCCGGCAATGATCCAGGAGGATTTGTACATGGATCGGTGCGGGCCTGCCGCTGGCAGGAGCGTGCTTCCTGTACTCAATGTATGGGGAGGGAAAATTGGCCATACAAGATCTCGCTATTATCAACGAACGTGTTCGCAGCCCGAATATCATCATCGCCCTTTGCGGTCTGCTGATCCTGTTTGACGGTTATGATCTGATCGTTTACGGGGCAGTCGCGCCGGCGCTGCTCGGTGAAGCAAGCTGGGGCCTGACGCCCGGCATGGTCGGACGAGCTGCTTCCATCACCCTGTTCGGCATGCTGCTCGGCGCGCTCGTTGCAGGAACACTCGCCGACAGGATAGGCCGTCGCAAGGTCATCATCGGCAGCCTGCTGAGTTTCTCCGTTATGATGATCGGCAGCGGTCTGGCGCCCAACTTTCTCGTTTTCGAGGCAACCCGCTTTCTCGCCGGTCTGGGCCTTGGCGCTCTTTTTCCGACAGTAACCGCATTGATCATCGAGTTTTCCGCGCCGAGACGGAAGGCGATCGCCTATTCGATTGCTCTTCTCGGTTATCTCGCCGGCGGCATCATCTCGGGTATGCTCGGAATGTTGCTGATACAGAAATACGGATGGCGTCCATTGATGATCATCGGCGGCGCACCGATCCTGCTTCTGCCTTTCTTTATCCACCTCATCCCGGAGTCCCCCGAATGGCTGGCAACGAAAAACCGCCAGGCCGAAGCCAACCATTTCGCAAACCAGTACAGACTGCCCAATCCCCTAGCCAGGCCCGTTGGACAACGCCAGGTCGGCATCCGGTCACTGTTTTCCGAAGGTCGCCTGCTGCCGACCTTGAACGCATGGGGCATCCACTTTTGTTCGCTTCTGCTGACATTCGGAATGGTCAACTGGCTCCCGACCATTATGAACAAGTTGGGCTACGACCTCGGTTCTGCCCTGCTCTTCTCCGTGACGCTCAATCTCGGAGCCGCAGTCGGCCTGCTGATTGGCGCAAGGATTGCCGACCGTGGAAATGTCAAAATCGTCGTGGCAGGTCTGTTTCTTCTTGGAGCCTGCTCGATCTGGTTGCTGACGCAGGTGGATCAGGGACTCCAGGTTTACGCTCTCGTCGCACTTGCCGGGACGGGAACGATCGGCACGCAGATCCTCGCCAATATTCTCGTTGGAAACCTCTATCCGGTCGAGATCCGCGGAACCGGCCTTGGCTTCTCGCTCGGCATCGGCCGTATCGGAGGCATGATAGGACCGGCCATCGGCGGTGCGGTTCTGGGTGCGGGCCTTGCTCCGCAGTGGAACTTCTACATCTTCGCTTCGGTCGGTGCCCTGGGATGCGTCCTCGCACTCATGACATTGCTGTATCGCAAAAAGGCTGAGTGATGCCGGATTGTCGGCAGGTTCCCCATCCGGAACCTGCCGACAATACTAATGAACCATTCCAGGTTTCGCCCTGTTGGCGAACTGGTGGACGAGCATGATGCCCTGCTCAAGCAGCAGTTCGGCCGCCCGCAGATTGTGTGGCGCAAGCTCCCCCGAAAGTCCGCGGATCGTATTGGCGATGCAGACGGAGTTGACGACGAAACGGGCGTCGCCCTCCTCTTCGGCCTCCTCGGCGGTCGCCTCCAAGGCGTCGGCGACAGTGTCGAGCAGGCTCGACCGTTCAACAAGCGTCATGTCGTTCAGAGTCTTCGAAATACCGTTCATGATTGTCTCCTCGCGCGAGCCCGAGGCGGGCCACAGCGCCGATTTTCTCGATGTGCGTCAGATGGCTGTGACTGTCAGATGGAGATCCATGTCTTCAGAAGCAACGCATGGCTGCCGCGCGCTTCACGCATGCGTGCAGCGCGGCTCAAGGCCCCCGAGAAGAAGGTGGCGGCCTTTGGCGGGCCGGACTATCAGCTCGATTCGCAGATCCTCATGCGCTTTGCCGAAGCGATCGAAAACGGCCGGCTGCCGCTCGTGCCGCAAATCCAGGTCGGCGGCGCCGGCGCCGAAAAAGGCGTCACCATGGTCTTGTGGAAATGATGCTGTCGATGCTGGTCGCCGATCGGCCTGGTCAGCAGCGGGCGCCGGCTGCAGTGCCGGCGCCGATCGAGCAGCATTGATTGTGGATGGGCCGGTTCCGCCGGCCCATTTTACTCGCCAGGACGCTGCCGCCATGCTCTGAATATTTCATGTTTCGCTGACGGGCGATAACGTCCGTTTATTTGTCAGACGGCGCCTGCTGGATCACTCTATCGCAACACCATTCTTGCATTCATGGCCTATCGTTTCGTCCACACTGCCGATCTCCATCTCGACTCTCCCCTGCGCTCTCTCGCGCTTCGCAACGCAGAGCTGGCCGACCTCGTGAGTGACGCCAGCCGGCAGGCGCTGGTCGCGATCGTCGATCTTTGCCTTGAGGAACAGGTCGACGCGCTTGTCATCGCCGGCGATCTCTACGACGGCGAGCAGACGTCGATGAAGACGGCGCGCTTCCTGGCAGGAGAGCTCGAACGGCTGCACCGAGCGGGCATCTCAGTCTTCAAGATCCGGGGAAATCATGATGCGATGTCGAAGATCGCCAGGGAACTGGTGATGCCCCATACGGTGAAGATCTTCGGCGGCCATGCCGAGATTGTGGAGGCCACGAAGGGCAGCTTGTCGGTCGCGATCCACGGCCTGAGCTTTGCGAAACCGCAGGCCCCGGACCCGCTGCTGCCGAAGTTCAAGCCGCCGGTAACGGATGCCGTCAATATCGGCATCATGCATACGAGCCTGGCCGGATCGGTCGGACATGATGTCTATGCGCCCTGCAACGTGCTCGACCTGCATGCCTCGGGTTTCGATTATTGGGCACTCGGGCATCTCCACCAGCGCAGCCAGTATCCCGGCACGGCGACGGTCGTCATGCCCGGCATGCCTCAGGGCCGCGACATCAATGAAGCGGGCGTCAAGACCGTGTCGCTTGTGACCGTGGCGGACGACCGGACCGTGACGGTTGAGGAGCGGCGCACCAGCATCGCGCAGTTCGAGCGCGTCAATGTCGACCTCACTGGTGTCGATGATTGGCGTGAGGCGGCCATGCTGGTCGAGACGGCGCTGATGGCGCAGCGCGACCGCACGGCTTCGCCCCATCTTGTCGCACGCCTCAGGCTTTCCGGCCGCACGCCGCTCTCCTGGCAGCTCCGGCGCGATGTTGACCTCATGCAGGCGGAAGCCGAGCGGCGCAGCGACCTGATCGGCTGTACCTGGATCGAGAAGCTGGAACTCGCCTTCGAAGCGCCCTCGATGCCCGCAGACGCGTCCGCCGCCGATCCCGTCATCGAACTCGGCACGCTGATGCGGGACGAGGTCATCGCGCGTAGCGGATTTCGCGACGATGTCAGGGAGATGATCCGGGACCTGCTCGCCGACCTGCCGCCCGAGAGCCGGGCATTTGCCGGTGATAACGAGGCGGGTTTTGAACGCTTCATCGACAGCCTTCTCGCCGATGGCGCCGAGGACATCGCCGCCCGGATGAAGGCGGTGGATCGGGGAGACAGCTGATGCGTCTGCGCCGCCTCGATCTCACCCGTTATGGCAAGTTCACCGATCAATCCATCGATTTCGGCGCGGCCCGTCAAGGTTCGCCGGACTTGCACATTGTTTATGGCCTGAACGAAGCGGGCAAGTCGACCACCTTCGCCGCCTACCTTGATCTGCTCTACGGCATTGGTGAGCGCAGCACCTATAATTTCCTGCATCCCTACAATACGATGAAGGTCGGTGCGCGATTGGAATTTGGTGGCTCGGAATACGAGCTCGCGCGGCTCAAGCTGCGGACCGGCAGCCTTGTCGATGATCGGGGACAAGCTGTGAACGAGGCGCTCCTGGCCGGCGCCCTTGGAGGCGTCGGTCGCGAGGCCTATCGCACCATGTTCTCGCTCGACGATCAATCGCTCAAGGAAGGCGGCAACGCCATCATACAAAGCAAGGGCGAACTCGGCGAATTGCTGTTCTCGGCCAGCTCGGGTCTGGCAGGCCTGAGCCGTTCGCTGGTGACCGCGGCCGACGAAGCCAACGCAATCTACAAGAAGCGGTCGTCGAGCACCAAGCTCGCGGAACTCAAGCGTTCGCTCGAAGCGCTCAAGGCCGAGCGCAATGCCATCGACACGCTTGCTTCGGCCTATGCGGGCCTGAAATCGACCCATGAGCAGGCCGAGCGCGCCTATGGCACGACCACACGGGAATTGGCCGAGGCCAAGTCGCGGTATCAGGAGCTGACCCGCCTTCTCGGCGCCTTGCCTGCAGCGCTGGAGCTCCGGCGGCTGGATGCAGATGCAGCCGCCATGAGCGATCTGCCGCGGCCGCCGTCCGAATGGTTCGCGCTCCTGCCCCAGCTTTCGCGCGACGAGACGCGGCTGCAGGCGCTTGTCGAGACCGCCGACCGCACGCTGCGCCAGCTTGCGGACCAGATCGAGGCGATCGCGATCGACGACAAGGCTCTGGCAGTCGCCGCGCATATGGACCTGCTGGATCAGGGTCGGGCGCGCTATCTTGCGGCTGAGAGCGATCTGCCGAAGCGCCGGCTGGCGCTGGCCGAACAGGAGGGTGAGTTGGTCCGACTGCTGGCCGATCTCGAACAGCCCGGCCATGCGAAACCCGAGGCCCTGCTGCTGCCCGCTTCGCTGATCGGCATCATCCGCGATCTTATCGAACGGCGTTCCGGCGTCGAGGCGAAACTGGCAGCCGCTGATCGGGAACTGTTGCGAGCGCGGGAGAATCTCGAAAGGCTGGACAGGGAAGGCGGCTCGCGAGATGGAGCTGGGGTCCTGGATCCCGAGCTTTTCGGCCGCATCGAGATCGCCCTGAGCCGGCTGGCGGGATCTGATCTCCCCGTGCGGCTTACCATGGAAGAACGGACACTTGTCCAGGCGAAGCGAACGCAGGAGAACCGGTTTGAACAGCTCGCACCCTGGAGCGGCAACGCCGCCGCTCTGCAGCAAATGGCCGTGGCAGAGCCTCGACAGATCGAAGCCTGGCGTGGCCAAGCGGCCGCTATCGACAAGCGGATTGGCGATCACGAGGGAAGGCTGCGCGATCTCGGCACCGAACAGGCGCTGACCAAAGCCCGGATCGCGGCCTTCGTCGCCGGCGGTTCGATCGACGATACCGAGGCCGCGCGGCTGCGCGATGAACGCGATGCCGCCTGGCAGGCGCATCTTACCAGCCTGAATGCCGCCACGGCTCGGATTTTCGAGGAGCGGATGCGGCAGGACGACGTGGTATCCGCCGGCCGGCTGTCGCGGGCGCAGGAACTGGCCGAGCTGCGTCAACTCCGCCAGGCGGAAGCGGCAACGGCAGCAATGATCGAGCGGCAAAGGGAACTGCTTGGCGAAGCGCGCGCCGAACATGATGCGCTTGCCGAGCGCATCGGTGATCTGCTGCCTGAAAGCATCGAACATGACGCCGAAGCCGCGGCGCGCGTGGCCGCACTCGAGACTTGGAGCACCAAGCGAGCCGCGGCGCTCGCCGCCTGGGACGATCTGCAACACGCAGAAGACACGGTGCACGCACTTCGCCTCGAACTGGATAGGCATGTCGCAACGCTTGCGGAGAGCCTTGCAGAAGCCGGTCTTGATGACGCAGGCCAGCGACCGGTCGCCGAGCTGATGCAGGCTGCAAATAATATAATCGTCGCCGGCAGAGCCGAGCGGGCGACGCGGCAGGCGCACGAGAAGGCGGTCGGTGACCTCAGCCACGATCTCAGGGAACGCGAGCGCGACCGGCAGGAGGCGGAAGCCGCCATGGCGGCTTGGGAGCGGGAATGGGCAGAGGCGCTGTCGCGAACCTGGTTTGCCGATAAGGCCGGTTCGATGGCCGCTGTCCGCGCGATGCTGAATGCGCTCGCTACACTGCCCTCCATCCTGAAGGAGAGGGATGACCTCGCAAGTCGTGTTGCCGCGATGGAGCGCGACCAGCAGCAATTCCGCGAGCAAATTGCCGGTCTCCTCAGAGACTGCGGTCTCAGCCAGTCGGCGGTGGATACGCTCGCCTCCGCAAACGCGCTTGTGGAACGTCATGAGGCGGCGCGGCATGCGGCTCAGCTTCGGGCAGACCGGCAGGCGGATCTCGAAAGACAATTGGAAAAACGGCGTGCGCTGGAGGAGGAACTGGCCGTTCACAATGCCCGCAAGGACGAATTGACCGGCTATTTCGCTGCGGACTCGCTTGCTTCGGTCGAAGCATTCCTGAACCAGTCCCGAGAGCGGGACCGGCTGGAGGAGCGAGCCGCCGCGTTACGCCACCAGATCACCGAGGCATTGCGTGCTGCGAGTTTTTCCGAAGCCGAACGGCGCCTCGACGCTGTCGACGCCGCTGCGGTCGAGCGCGACGCCATGGAGCTTGGCGCCCGGATCGAGGATCTCACCGAGCGTGCGAAACTTCTCTATTCCGACGTGTCGCTGGCGCGGCAGAAGCTCGAGGCCGTCGGCGGAGACGACTCCGTGGCCCGGATCGAGGCCAAGCGCAGAACCATTTTCCTTGAAATCGAGGAACTGGCCGTGCGGCATCTGACGCTGCGCGCGGGCACGCTCGCGGCTGAACAGGCGCTGCATATCTATCGGGAAAAACATCGTAGTTCGATGATGAACCGCGCATCGGAGGCCTTTCGCCTGATCACCGGCGGCAATTATTCCGGCCTGACGACCCAGCCCGACCGGGACAAGGAGATATTGATCGGCGTGTCGCGCGACGGTGGTTCGAAGCTTGCGGACGCGATGTCGACCGGCACCCAGTTCCAACTCTACCTCGCGCTGCGGCTGGCGGGCTACGAGGAATTCGCAGCGTTTCGCCGGCCCGTACCCTTCGTCGCCGATGACATCATGGAGAGCTTCGACAATCCTCGCTCCGAAGAGGTCTTCCGCTTGCTCGGCGAAATGGCAAAGGTCGGACAGGTTATCTACCTTACCCACCATTGGCATCTCTGCGAGATCGCGCGAGACGTTGTTCCGAACGTGACCATACATCAACTGCCGTGACAACGCGCAAAGAAACGCCGCGCCACCACTGCGTTTCGGCAGGGAAATCAATCTTGCCACGGGTCCAGCACGACAATGCCCGCGCCTTCGAAATCCCGGGCATTGCGGGTGACGACGGTGAGGCCGTGAACCAGGGCCGTCGCGGCAATCAAGACATCGGCTTCATTGCGCCGGTCTGGAACATGCAGATGCGCGCAGCACGTCGCGACCGCATCGTCGATCGACAGGATACGGTCGGCGAATGCTGGCCGAACCTGATTTTCCAGCCATGCACGCAGACGAGCGCCCTGCGCTACATCGCGGCGCTGCACGCCGAGTATTCCACGTTCCAATTCCAGGATCGTCATGGCGGAGATGCATAGGCCTGTTGCATCTTGCGCTCCAGCCCATGCGACCACATTAGCATTGGCCTTGCCGTCTCCGACCTTCCGCAGCTCGGAAACAACATTGGTGTCCAGCAGATATTTCAAGATAGATCGACTCCGCGGGGGGCGATCTCAACTCGAGGCAGATCGAAGTCGATATCCGACAGGCCTGGCATGGAGAGAGCATCGACGAGACTGCGGGGCTTGCCGGTTAGCCGCTCGAATTCGTCATAGGTCATCAACACGTGGGATGGCTTTCCACGATCCGTGATGATGACCGGACCATTTTGCGCCGCCTTCTTTGCCCTGCTCACGTCGTGATTTAGTTCGCGGCTGGAAAGATGTGTCACGCTCATAATCCACCTCCGATGTAGGCACTTACCTACATATAACATTCGGAGAATGAAAGGCAAGATCAGCCGGCCGTTTCGCGGCAGGAGACGTCGGGTCACGATCGCGAAATCGATGCGGGGCTACACGAGCGATGTCGGGATATTGGCTTCCCAGATCATCTCTGATCTAGTCTCGATTCTCAGCCGGCAACGCAGCCTGGGCTGACGGTATTTGAAAAAAAGCGAGAGCCGTATTCTCATGACCACTCACCGCTTCATTCCGACGACCTTCCACAATGTCATCGGCTCTCTTCCGCCCGCCTTGCACATCGCTGACGGCGACACCGTCGTCACGGAGACACTCGACGCCATCGGCTATGACAAGGACGGCATCCGGCGGACATCTGGTCCCAACCCGATGAACGGCCCGATCTTCGTGGAAGGCGCGGAACCCGGAGATGCGCTGAAGGTCGAGATCATCAGCATGATCCCGACGAGGGACACTGGTTTTACGCGCAGCATCGTCGCGGCCAATGTCATCGATCCTGAAACGGTTCGCGACCTGCCGCCGCGCGACATGGCGATCTGGGCGATCGACCGCGAAGCATTGACGGTCCGATTGTCCGAGCCGGTCTCCGGCCTCGACAGTTTCGTTCTGCCTCTTGCGCCGATGATCGGCTGTTTCGGGGTTGCGCCCAGCCTTGGCCAGGCAATCTCGACGGCGACCAGCGGCGAATATGGCGGCAACATGGATTATCGCCTGTTCGGTCCGGGCACGACCGTTCGCTTGCCCGTATCGGCGCCGGGCGCCCTTTTCTTTTTGGGCGACTGCCATGCGGTGCAAGGAGATGGCGAGATCGTCGGTACCGGCGTCGAGACCACTTTCGACGTCACGGTGCGGCTGACGGTGGAAAAGAAGGCCGGGCTGATCTGGCCACGCGGAGAAACCGCTGAAGACATATTCACCGTCGGCAATGCGAGACCCCTCGACCAGGCGCTCCAGCATGCGACGAGCGAAATGCTGACCTGGCTGGCGTCGGATTACGGCCTGGACCGGACAGCGGCCAGCCATCTGCTCGGCCAGGTCGTGCGTTACGACGTCGGCAACGTCTTTGACCCGGCCTATACGATGGCCTGCCGGGTCGCCAAGAAATGGCTGGTTCGCCAGTCATGACGGACCAGCATATGCGTCAGTCGTGCCGCGACAGGAAGCGGGAAACGGTCGCCAGGCAAAGCTGCTTTTCCTCGACATGCGGCATATGGCTGGAATTTTCGAAGAGCACCCATTCGCAGCCCGGGACGCGTTCGAGATAGGGCCTTACGACGAGGGGCGTCGCCTCGTCATGTTTGCCCGAGATCAGCAGCGTCGGTGCTTCGATGCGGTCGAGCCTGTCTTCGATCGTCCAATCCTTCATCGTTCCGATGACGTGGAATTCCGTCGGGCCGTTCATGTTGCGATAGACGGTGTTGTCTTCGTCCATGATGGCGAATGTCCGCGCCACATCGGGCGGCCATGGCGCGACGCGGCAGACATGGCGATCATAGAAGACGCGGGAGGCGGCGATATAGTCCGGATCGGTAAGGCTTCCCGCCCGTTCGTGCTTCAGCAGCGTGTCCTGCACCTCCTTCGGCAATTCCTGCCGCAGCCGATTGGCTTCGGCAACCCAGGTGTGCATGTTGGCCGGCGAGTTGGCGATGACAAGGGCCTTCAGGCCTTGCGGCCGGCGCACCGCATGTTCGGCGCCGAGCATGCCGCCCCAGGACTGGCCGAGGAAGGCGTAACGATGCTGGATGCCGAGATGGGCAAGCAGTGCGTCGAGCTCTTCGAGGAACAGGCCGACCGTCCAGAAATCCGGGCCCTTGTCCGGAAGGCGGGTGGAATTGCCGTTGCCGAGCTGGTCGTAGTGGATGACCGGGCGGCCGTCGAGGGCGGCGATTTCCTTGAAGGAATCGACGTAGTCATGCGTGCAGCCGGGCCCACCGTGGGCAACGACGAGAGGCAGCTTGTCGCTTTTCAGCGAACCGGTGACGCGGTACCAGGTGCGATAATCGCGAAAGGGCAGATAGGCTTCACTTGTTGCGACTTCGGCCACCGACATCTCCATTCCTCGGAAGTTTGGCAACCATAACGCGGCAACCGCGGCGAAGGCAGCTATCACAAGTTATAGGATGGCAATGATCGGCCGCGCTCTTAGAGCAGGCGGTAATGAGTGGCGCGTACGACGGCCTGCGTACGGTTGCGGGCGCCGAGTTTCTTGGCCGCGGCGTTGAGATGCATGACCACGGTCGGGACGGAACGGCCGATGATGCGCGAGATTTCCTTGGCGGAATAGCCTTCCGCCGAATGGCGGAGGCATTCGCGCTCCCGCTCGGTCAGGCGAATGGTGCCGACGCTTCGAGCCTTCGTGTCGAAAAGCGAATAGGCGGTCTCATGGAAGACGTGGGCAAGCAGGTTGAAGTCAGCGATAGCGCGCAACGCATGCCGTTCGAAATCGCGGTCGCCGCGGAAACGGATGCCGGTGACCGTCGCATAATCGCCTCCCGGCATATGCACCGGCACGGTGACACCGGTCGACATGTCGCGTTCGAGGAGATAGCGCGTCACCGGTGCGGTGTCGTCACTCATGAAGCGGTTGATCAGCGTGTCCGCATTCGTGTCGTAATTCCAGAAGAACGGCGCGGTGCTGCGCAGCGCCACCTGCTGGACCGGGTCGATGCGGAAATAACCGCGATCGAACCAATAGTCGTGCATATCGTCGGCGATGTTCCGGAGCTTCAGCAGCGACGGGATCATGATCGCGCCGTCGAGGTCGTAGGGCACCGGCGTATAGTCGTAGATGAGAGCCTCGAAGCCCAGCTGCTTCATCGCCTCGAAGGCCTGGTCGATCCGGCCGTCCAGCGTCTCATGCGCCGTAAACTGCCGTCTGATCGTTCCGATGTCGTCAAGCATGGGCTGCTCCCGGTTTCGGCGTGGCGCCCTACCCTATCACTTCTTATAGCTGGCACGGAACGCGATTTACGGTAAAAAATTAACCACGCCCAAATATTGAGCAAGGGGTATTTTCTGCTGGAGCAATCAATGTGGCGTGAAATACAGCCGGACGCGCGATTTGAGATCGATGCCGGTGGCTATCGCGTCGTCGCCTATAGCTTCGGGACCGGCAACGAGACGGTGTTCTGCCTGAACGGCGGTCCCGGTCTGCCCTGCGATTACCTGCGCGAGGCGCACTCCTGCCTGATCGACAAGGGCTACCGCGTCGTCGCCTTCGACCAGCTCGGCACCGGCGCCTCCGATCGGCCGGACGATCTCTCGCTCTGGACGATCGGCCGCTATGTCGAGGAGACCGAAACGGTGCGCAAGACGCTCGGACTCGGAAAGGTCCACATGCTCGGCCATTCCTGGGGCGGGTGGCTGGCGATCGATTATGCCTTGACCTACCCCGAAAACCTCAAGACGCTGATCCTCGAGGATACCGTCGCCGACATGCCGCATCTGATCTCGGAACTGGAACGGCTGCGGGCAGCGCTTGGTCCGGAAACAGTCTCGATGATGCAGAAGCATGAGGCGCAGGGGACCTACGATCATCCGGAATATATCGCCGCCGTCACCATCCTCAACTACCGCCATGTCTGCCGCCTGGCCGAATGGCCGGCGCCGATACGCCGTTCGCTCGACGACTGGAACATGGCGCCTTACGCGACGATGCAGGGCCCGAACGAGTTTCTTTACATCGGCAACCTCAAGGACTGGAACCGCATCCCGGATCTGCCGCGGCTGACGCTGCCCGTGCTGATCACCACGGGAGAGCATGACGAGCTGACGCCCGCCTGCGCGCTCAGGATGAAGCTGGCGCTGCCGAATGCCGAGCTCCGGGTGTTCGCCAATGCCAGCCACATGCCCTTCTATGAGAACCCGCAGGACTATTATCCGGCGCTTCTCGATTTCCTCGACCGGCACAAGGCAGCCTGATGCAAGTGAAAGCGGCTCAAACCGGACGAGGACAGAGGGGCGGCCGTGCTCATGTATCGCTATAAATTCGTTCTGACCCGACCGCTTCAGTTCCTGCCCGTCATCTTCGGCATCAGCGTCATCACCTTCATTCTGGTTCGGCTGATCCCCGGCGATCCGGCGCGCAACATCCTCGGTACGCGCGCCACACCGGCTGCCCTTGCCAGCATCCGTGCCCAATACGGTCTCGATCAGCCGATGTGGCTGCAATATGTCTATTTCCTCAAAAATCTCGCCAATGGCGAGATGGGCAAATCGATCCTCTACAAGATCGACGTGCTGAAGCTGATCGTCACCCGCATCGAGCCGACGCTTGCCCTCGTCGCCGCAAGCGTCGTGCTGTCGGTGCTGATCGCTGTGCCGATGGCGGCGATCGCCGCACGCAATGCCGGCCGGGCGCCGGACCATGCGGTGCGCATCGTCTCGACCTTCGGCATCGGCTTTCCGCCCTTCTGGTTGGGGCTGATGCTGATCATCCTCTTCAGCGTCGAACTCGGGCTGCTGCCGGTTTCCGGCTACGGCGCGACGCTCGGCGACAAACTTGCGCATCTCGTGCTGCCGAGCCTGACGGTGGCGCTGTCGCTCTCGACCGTTTTGACGCGCAGCCTGCGCGCCGCGATGATCGAGTCGCTGAAATCAGATGTCGCGACGGCGGCGCGCGCCCGCGGCATGCCCGAAGGCATCGTCTTCTGGCGGCACGTGCTGCCGAATTCGCTGGTGCCGACGATCAACCTGCTTGCCGTCAACATCGGCTGGCTGATCGGCGGCACGGTTGTGGTCGAGAGCGTCTTCGCGCTGCCCGGCATGGGCCAGCTCCTCGTCAGGGCGATCTTCTCGCGTGACTATATGGTGGTGCAGGGCGTCGCGATGGTCTTTGCCTGCGCCACCGTGCTGATCAACTTCATCGCCGATATCGTCACCGTTGCCGTCGATCCGAGGGTGAAGCTATGAGCGTCGAGGTGACAACACCCGCGTCCCCTGGCCGCCTCCTCCTCGGCCGGCGGCCGATGTTTGCCGTCGGCGCCGGCGTGCTGTTGTTCTTCATCCTGCTGGCGCTTGGCGCGCCTCTTCTCGCGCCCTATGACCCGATCATGCAGAATGCCGAGGTGCGCCTGCAGGCGCCTTCGCTGCTTCACCCCTTCGGCACCGACAATTTCGGCCGTGACATCCTCTCCCGCGTCATCTGGGGTGCGCGCATCGATCTGCAGATGGCGCTGATCGGCGTCGTCTTCCCGTTCCTGATCGGCACGACGGTCGGCACCATCTCCGGCTTCTTCGGTGGAATCGTCGATGCACTGTTCATGCGTCTGGTCGATATCATTCTTGCCTTTCCCTTTCTCGTGCTGATGCTGTCGATTATCGCGATCCTCGGCCCAGGACTCGGCAGCTTCTACATCGCCATGGCGCTGGTCGGCTGGGTCTCCTATGCGCGGCTGATCCGGGCGCAGATGCTGGTGCTGAAGAGCAGCGATTACGCAGTGGCCGCCGTCAGCCTCGGCTTCAGCCGCAGGCGTATCATGTTCCGGCACCTGCTGCCGAACGCGATTGCCGGCTCGATCGTCTTTTCCATGTCCGATGCGACTCTGGTGCTGCTGAGCGGTGCGGCCGTCAGCTATCTCGGCCTCGGCGTCCAGCCGCCGATCGCCGAATGGGGCGTCATGGTCGCGGAGGGGCAGAGCTTCATCACCACCGCCTGGTGGATCACGCTGTTTCCCGGCCTCTCCATCGTCTGCCTTGCCTTCGGCTTCAGCATGCTGGGCGATGCGCTCGGCGAATTGCTGGGAGTGCATGAATGAGCGGTCCTGTGCTCTCCGTTCGCGATCTCACCGTCAGAGCGCATCTCGATTCCGGCCCGCGCACGCTGCTTGATGCAGTCTCGCTCGATCTCGGTCGCGGCGAAATTCTCGGTCTCGTCGGCGAGAGCGGCTCGGGCAAGAGCCTGTTCTGCCGCTCGCTGGTGCGCCTCTTGCCCTCCTCGCTGCTGAAGATCGAGAGCGGTTCCATGCTGCTGGAAGGACGCGACCTGACGCGGATCCATGACGTTGAGATGCTGAAGGTGCGCGGCGGTGAGATCGGCATGATCTTCCAGAACCCGACCAGCCATCTCGATCCGGTCATGCGGATCGGCAATCAGATCGCCGAGGGCATCCGCTATCATCAGGGCCTTGGTGCCCACGAAGCTCGCGCCGCGGCGTTGGAAATTCTCGCGCAGGTCGGCTTTCCCGACCCCGGCCGGCAGTACGACAGCTATCCGCATGAATTTTCCGGCGGCATGCGCCAGCGGGCGATGATCGGTGTTGCCCTGTCCTGCAATCCGAAAATCCTGATCGCCGACGAACCGACGACGGCGCTCGACGTCACCATTCAGGCGCAGATCCTGCGGCTGCTGATCGATATTCGCGACCGCCGCGGCCTGTCGATCATTCTCATCACTCACGATCTCGGCATCGTCGCCCAGACCTGCGACCGCATCGCCGTAATGCGTGGCGGCAAGCTCATCGAAGAGGGGCCGAAGCGGACGATCCTCGCACAGCCGCAACATCCCTATACGATCAACCTGATCGACAGCCACCCGTCGATATCAGGCGGGATGCCGGCGCCGGCGCTCGAGATCGCCGAGGCACGCGCGCCGGCGAGACCCTTGCTCGAAATCGATGATCTGCACGTGCGTTTCAGAGCCGGTGGCAGCCTGGTCAAGGGTGGCGCCAAGACGGTCAGCGCCGTTGCCGGCGTCAGCCTGCAGATCATGCCGGGCGAGACGGTCGGCATCGTCGGCGAATCCGGCAGCGGCAAAAGCACGCTTGCCCGCGCCGTGCTCGGTCTCACGCCACTTTCCTCGGGTCATGTCACCTTCGACGGTGTCGATCTCACGCTGCAGAAAAGCGCTGGCCTGGCAAAGCTCAGGCGCGAAACGGCGATGGTGTTCCAGGACCCCTATAATGCCCTCAATCCCCGGCTGACGATCGGGCAGATGCTGGCCGAGGTGCTGAAGGTGCAGGGCAAGGTCGCCAAGGTCGATATTCCGGCGCGCATCGGCGAACTGCTCGATCTCGTCGGCCTCGAGCGCGAATTCGCTGAGCGCAAGCCGCGCAGCATGAGCGGCGGTCAGTGCCAGCGCGCCGGCATCGCCCGCGCGCTTGCCGTCGAACCGAAGCTGATTATCGCCGACGAATGCGTGGCGGCCCTCGACGTCACCATCCAGGCGCAGATCATCGAGCTTTTCCGCCAGCTCACCGCGAAGATGAACCTGACGCTGGTCTTCATCGCCCATGATCTGGCGATCGTGCGCAATCTCTGCGAACGCGTCGTCGTGATGTATCGCGGAGAGATCGTCGAGGAGGGCCGCTCCGACGAGGTCTTCGCGCGGCCGAAGCATGCCTATACCGCGGCGCTGATCGCTGCCATTCCCGACATCGATCCTGACAAGCCGCTGCTGCAAGGGCACCGGCCGCAGGGACGAGGCGCAATCCATATCCATCAGACGCATGCCATAACAAAGAAGGGAACGAACTGATGCCAAACAGGTGGAAATCAATCGGGCTTGCCGCCATGCTCGCTGGCCTGACATTGAGTGCAAGCTATGCCGAAGCCGCCGGTGTGCTCACCATCGGCCGCCGCGAGGATTCGACGACATTCGATCCGATCAAGACGGCGCAGAACATCGACAACTGGGTGTTCTCGAACGTCTACGATGTGCTGATCCGCGTCGACAAGACAGGCACCAAGCTGGAGCCGGGCCTTGCCGAAAGCTGGACCGCCTCCAATGACGGGCTGACCTACACCTTCAAGATCCGCGATGCGAAATTCTCGGACGGTTCGCCGCTGACGGCGGAAGACGCGGCCTACAGCCTGCTGCGCATCCGCGACGACCCGGCCTCGCTCTGGAGCGATTCCTACAAGGTGATCGACACGGCGGCTGCGACCGACGCGCATACGCTGACGATCAAGCTCAAGAATCCGTCGGCGCCGTTCCTGTCGACGCTGGCGCTGCCGAACGCTTCCGTCATTTCGAAGGCGGGCATGGAAGCGCTGGGCGCCGATACCTATGCCGAAAAGCCGGTCGCATCCGGCGCCTTCACCGTCGAGGAATGGCGGCGTGGCGACCGCATTATCCTTAAGAAGAACCCAAACTTCTGGCAGGCCGACCGAGTCAAGCTCGACGGCGTCGAATGGATCTCCGTGCCCGACGACAATACCCGGATGCTCAACGTCCAGGCCGGCGAGCTGGATGCGGCGATCTTTGTACCGTTTTCCCGGGTCGAGGAGCTGAAGAAGGATACAAGCCTCAACGTCGACGTCGATTCCTCTACTCGCGAGGATCATCTTCTGATCAACCATGCGCACGGCGCGCTCGCCAAGAAAGAAGTCCGCCAGGCGCTCGACTTGGCGATCGACAAGAAGGCGATCGTCGACGCCGTCACCTTCCGCCAGGGCACGGTTGCCAACTCTTACATTCCGAAAGGCGCGCTTTATTATTTCGCCGATAATTTGCAGCGGCCCTACGATCCTGAAAAAGCAAAGGAGATGCTGCTTGCTGCTGGCGCTTCCGACCTGACGCTCAATTATCTGATCCGCGCCGGTGACGAGGTCGACGAACAGACGGCCGTGCTGGTCCAGCAGCAGTTGCAGAAGGCCGGCATTACCGCCAACCTGCAAAAGGTCGACCCGAGCCAGGAATGGGACATGACGGTTGCGGGCGACTACGACATCTCCGTCAACTATTGGACGAACGACATCCTCGATCCGGACCAGAAGACAACCTTTGTTCTCGGCCACGATTCGAACAATAATTACATGACCAACTACAAGAATGAGGCGGTGAAGGAGCTGGTCGCCAAGGCGCGTCTCGAACTCGACCCGAAGAAACGCGAAGAGATGTATGTCGATCTGCAGAAGATGGCCAAGGACGACGTCAACTGGATCGACCTCTATTACAGCCCCTACATCAACGTCTCGCGCAAGAATATCGAGAACTTCCACCAGAACCCGCTCGGCCGCTTCTTCCTGGAAGACACGGTCAAGAACTGAGTTCGGGCAGCTCGCAAATGCTCCGCCGCCGTAGGGGCGGCGGAGCCTGATTTATTGCTGAAACAACCAGCTGGCACGGCTTGCTTATTCGGCAGCCGCCAGCTTGTCCTGCGTTTTGGTCTCGAAATCGCTGGCGTCGTGGCGCTCGTGCAACTGGCTCGACGGGTCGCCGGAGAGGCGGTTGACCATCCGGCCGCGCTGCACCGCGGGCCGGCTATAGATATTGTCGGCCCAGCGCAACACGTTTTTATAGTCCCCGACTTGCAGGAATTCCGCGGCCTCGTAGCTCCAGCCCTTCACCAGGCCGCCGTACCACGGCCAGATGGCAATATCGGCGATCGTGTATTGACTGCCTGCCACATATTCGCTTTCGGCAAGACGGTGATCGAGCACGTCGAGCTGACGCTTCACCTCCATCGCGAAGCGGTCGATCGCATATTCGATCTTGGTTGGTGCATAGGCGTAGAAATGGCCGAAGCCGCCGCCGAGATAGGGCGCGCTTCCCATTTGCCAGAACAGCCATGACAGGCATTCGGCACGCTCACTCGGCTCGGTCGGCAGGAAGGCGCCGAACTTCTCGGCGAGATAGGTGAGGATGGCGCCGGATTCGAAGACGCGGACCGGCTTCGGGCCGCTGCGGTCCATCAGCGCCGGGATCTTGGAGTTGGGATTGACGGCGACGAAGCCGCTGCCGAACTGGTCGCCCTCGCCGATCCTGATCAGCCAGGCGTCATACTCCGCACCGCCATGACCGAGCGCCAGCAGTTCCTCGAGCATGATCGTGACCTTCTGGCCGTTCGGCGTTCCGAGCGAATAGAGCTGCAGCGGGTGGCGGCCGATCGGAAGCTCCTTCTCATGTGTCGGTCCCGCTATCGGGCGATTGATGTTGGCGAATTGGCCGCCATTCGCCTTGTTCCAGGTCCAGACCTTCGGGGGGATATAGTCGGAGGTACCGCTCATCTTTTAAACTCCTGGCATTGATCAGACAGAGTGCGACGCTGGTTGGGTCGTCGCATTTTTCCTGACATAGCAGAGGCGATGAGGTTTTGTCACAGCTATCGGAGCGGCTTCACGCAATCGTCAGAGCCTTGGCAAGGTTGATGAAAATCTGCCGATTCAGGCCGCACCCTCGCCTTCATGATTGACCGCCGTCCGGGTACCGGAGGAGAACATGATCAGCGCGAAGAGCGGTTCGGTGCCGAGCGCGCGCGCCCAGTGACGGATATTGCGGGGAATGCGGATCGCATCGCCAGGTTCGAGCCGATAAAGCGCATCGCCGAGCTTGTGTTCGCAACTGCCGGAAACGACGTAGAGGATCTCCTCGCAGTCGGGGTGCGAATGCAGCTGGTTGCGTTCGCCGGGATTGATGCGACAGGTACCGAAGGTCATCTCGGCGCCGGGCGTGCCGTCGCCGGTGATCTTCCAGTTGAGTTCGCCCCAACTGGTCGGCATGAATTCACCGCCAGCTTTCCTGAAAATCACATCGGTATCGCTCAAGGCTGTCCCTCCCTGTCAGAGATTGGTGGTGACGCCGGCATTCGTGCGTCTGTAGAATTCGAAGAGCTTCATGATCTCGCGGGCGATTTCGAGCGTGCCCCTTGATATCTGGGTGCCGGCAAGGATCGCATCCGTCAGATGCAGGATCTCGGGCACATAGCCGAGATAAAAGAGATTGTTGTTATAGAGCTGGCCGAGCGAATGCTCAGGCTCATAGAGCAAAGCGGCATTCTCGTCCGGCTGGATGAAGCTTGCGGCGCGGCCATAGGACGGCAGGTCCGCCTTGCGGAAATACGTCAGACGGCTGCCGTTTTCGATGATGGCGTTGGCGCCTTCGCCGATGATCTCCACGCGCTCGAAGATGCTGCCGCCCGACTGGCCGGCGGCGAGGTGCAGCGTTCCGATCGCGCCGGAGCGGAAGCGCAGGCTGGTGACGCTTGCCCCGGCCAACGGCTCCCACTCATAACTGGCACGCTCTATCTCGCCGCCGAGGAAATTGAGGATCGCGCCTGGATGGTAGATATGGTCGAGAAAGCTCTGCATCTTGACGAGATCGGCGCGGTCTTCCGGCCTCGGCAGGCTCTGGGGATAACGGACATTGATCGAGGTCAGCCTGCCGAAACCCGGCGAGCCGATCAGATCCTTGAGTTTCTCGATCGTCGGAAAGAAGGTCTTCTTGAGACCGGTCATCACCATGCGGCCGGCCGCCGCACTTGCCGCCTGCAGCATTTCGATATCGTCGATGCTTGCCGCTGTCGGTTTTTCCATCCAGACGTGCGCGCCCGCTGCAAGGGCGTCGAGCGCCAGATCGGCCGCCTGGACCCGGCCGTCGGGATGATAGGCGGTGACGAGAAAGACCAGCTCCGGCTTTTCTCGCTCCAGCATCTCGCGATGATCGGTATAGGCCTTGCCGGCGCCGAAGAGTTTTGCGAATTTCTCGGCGCGGCCGAGATCGAGATCGCAGATGCCGGCAAGTTCCACCGGCGCATACCGCAGCGCCGGATAGACATTGCGATAGGCATGGCCGCCGGCGCCGATGAAGCAGGCCTTGATGCGATGGTCGAATTCGAAATTGTAGCGGATTTCCCGCTGGATCTGATGCGACATGGTCAGCCCTTGATTGCCCCCTGCGTCAGCCCCTCGGTGAAGCGGCGCTGCATCAGGATGTAGAGAAGAATGATCGGCAGGAACGAAATGACGGTGCCCGAGAAGACCAGGCGATAATCGGAGGCATAGGTGCTGGCGAAACGGACCAGCCCGAGCGGCAGCGTCTGTACCTCGGGGCTGATCAGCACGATCAGCGGCAGGAAGAAATCGTTCCAGGTGGAAAGCGCGCTGATGATGACGAGCGCTTGCACCGCGGGTGTCGAGATCGGCAGAAAGACCTTGGTGAGGATCTGGAAATGCGAAGCGCCGTCGATCTTGGCGGCCTCGATCAGATCGTCCGGCACGCCGATGAAGAAGCTCCGCATCAGGAAGATGCCGAAGGGAATGCCGTTGCTGACCTGCACCAGCACGATACCAGCAAGCGTGTTGACGAGATTCAGTCCGAAGAGCACCTGGTAGAGCGGGATGACGATCGCCTGGACCGGCACGGTGAGCCCGAGGATGAAGGCGTAGAACAGCCATTCCCGGCCGGGGAATCGGATCTTGGCAAGCGCATAGCCGGCCGGCGCGCAGGTGATGAGCGACAAGGCGACGACGCCGACGAGGTTGATGAGGCTGTTGCCGACGAGGTCCCCGAAGCCGCCGGTCTGCCAGGCGTCGAGATAATTCCGCCACATCAGGTCGGCGGGCCAGGTGAAGGGATCGGCCTGGCCAATCTCGGCCTCTGTCTTGAAGCTCGAGATCACCAGCCAGACGAAGGGAGCGAGGATCAGAATCAGGACCGGGGTTAGCGCCAGCGCCACCGGCCATTCGCGATTGCGCACACTCATTGGGAAAGCCTCGCGCGCCAGCGGTTGAAGACGATGGTGATGGCGAGCGCAAGCAGGCTGAGCAGGATGCAGAGCACCGCCGCAAGCCCGTGATCCTGGGACTGGAAGGCAAGCCGGTAGATGTAGGTGGTGATCAGTTCGCTCTGATAGAACGGGCCGCCATTGGTCATGACGAAGACCGTGGCGAAGCCTTTCAGGCCATTGATCATCGCCAGCGAGACGACGAAAGTGGTCACCTCGCGAAGCCCCGGCAGCGTGACATAGATCAGCTTCTGGAAGGCGTTGGCGCCGTCCACTTCCGCCGCGTCGTAAAGCGAGTGGTCGATATTCTGCAGGCCGGCGATGAAGAGCAGCATGTAGAGGCCGAAGCCCTGCCACGAGCTTGCGACATTGACGGAGAACAGCACCAAAGCGGGATCGGAAAGCCATCCTCGCGTGAAGGCGCCGAGCCCGATCCGCGTCAGGGCCGTGTTCAGCAGGCCGAAAAACGGGTCGTAGATATTGGCCCAGATGACGCCGACGACGGCGAGCGACACCAGATGCGGCAGGAAGAAAGCGGTGCGGAAGAAGACTTGTGTCACTCTCAGTCTGCTGACGGCAAGCGCCAGCAGCAGACCGAGGCCGCCGGCCATCACCACATGATAGGCCAGCCAGAGGAAGGTATGGACGAGGCTCTTCCAGACGATCGGATCCTGCGCCGCCTTGGCGTAATTGTCGAGGCCGACGAAGCGCGCGGAGGTATTGAAGCCGGCGGAACTGTTGAAGCTCAGCCAGAAGGTGGCGGCGATCGGCAGCAGCGTGAAGACGGCATAAAGGGTGAGCGCCGGCGCCATCAGCCAGAATGCGGTGCCGGCATCGCCATCGGCTGAGCCGGACCCGGCTACCCGGCGTTTGGACATACGGGCGGATGTGCCACCCGTATGTCCCGCCATGGCGGGGACGGTGCTGAGAGGAGCCACGACCTTGCCGCCGGGCGTTTCTGGGATGACCACTATTTCGCCTCTGCCATCTTCGCCTGGATCTGCTTCATGCCGTCCTCGCCGCCGATCTGGCCGGAGATCAGGCCCTGAATGACCTGGAAGTAGGTGTCGAGCACGGGGCCTGGCAGATAGACGCTCGGATTGTAGCCGACGCCGCCTGCGGCAGCCGCGAAGATGTCCTTCAGCACGGGGGTCGGCGGCTCGACACCGGGAATTTCGCGCGGATAGATCATCGTGCTTGCCGGATCCTGCGCGCGCTTCTTCATCACGGCATCCGAAAGCATGAAGTCGATCCACTTCATCGCAAGCTCCGGCTGCTTTGAGTTGACCGGAACGAGCCAGCTCCAGCCGACGCCGCCGGTGGGGATATCAGCACCCTTGATGTCAGAAGGCATGGGCGCATAACCGGCGTTGGCGAGGTCGTAGCCGGCCTTGCGGGCATTGGCGGTGAACCAGGGACCGGCAACGAACATGGCCGCACGCTTGTTGAACCAGAGGCGCGAGGCGCCGTCGAGATCGAGGCCTGCCATTTCCTTCTTGATATAGCCCGCCTCGATCAGCTTCTGCAGCCGGACGGCGCCGGCGGCGACCGATGGGTCGTCGAAAGCGATCTCGCGGCGCAGCGCCTTGCCGATCACTTCCTTGCCGCTCGCCGATTGCAGTAGGTTGCCGAAGAGGTGGCCGGCGCTGCCCGGTGTGCGCGGACCGATGGCGATCGGCTGCAGCCCGGTTTCTTCGATCGCCTTCATCAGCGTTTCGAACTCGGCCCACGTCGCCGGCATTTTCCAGCCCGCCTGCGCGAAGAGATCTTTGTGATACCAGATGCCGAGAGCATCGAGCCCATCCGGAACCTCGTAGATTTCCCCGCCGAACTGGCCCTTCAGCTCGGTGTAGAGCCAGGGATAGATCTCATCCTTCCAGCCGCGCTTTTCATATTGTTCGGTGAGCGGCACGACCTGCTTGGCGTTTTTGACGACGCTGATGCGGCCGATACCGGAATTGGTGAGGATTACGTCAGGCCCGGCATCCGACTGGATCGCCGCCTGCACCGCGCCGTTGCTGATCGTGCCGGTCGGCGGCATGAATTCAACCGTTACACCGGGATTGGCCTTCTCGAAATCGACCTTGATGCCGTTCCAGAGCTGCGCGACCAGCGGTTCGGTGATCTGCTCCGGACCCCACATTTTCAGGGTCTCGGCATGCGCCGGCAAGCTTACGGCGATCATCGCCGCCAGTGCCGTTGTCCGGGCCAGAAATTTCAGCATTGTTCCCTCCTCCGGGCCGCTCCTTGGCCACGTTTTCCGCTCGTTGAAAGGAGACCTCCCTCTCCTTCATTCACCCGGCTAACGCGCCGGATTTTCTTTCTGAAAGCGCGCCATGACGGCCTGCTGGACGTCGCTGATATGCGCGTGCATCAGCACCTTGGCGCCGGCGATGTCGCGCGCCCGGAAAGCCTGCAGGATCTGATCGCGCTCCTCGGCGGCCCTTTCGGCCAGGTCACGACTCTCATTGGCGATCGAGCGGCAGATCTGGATCTGCAGCGCGAGCCGCGCCAGCGTTTCGACCAGCGGCGCGCTTCCCGAAAGGTCGGCGATGGTCTCGTGAAATTCCTTGTCGCGGATGCCATAGGTCGCCATGTCGCCGCGGCGCAGTGCCGCCACCGCCTCATCCAGGATGCGCTCGAAGTTTGCGATATGCCGGTCGCTCATCTCCGGAACGGCGAGCTCGACGGCGAAGCATTCGAGAGTCTTGCGCAGATTATAGAGGTCGTCGATCTCCTTCGGCGTGAAGCTGCGCACGAAGAAGCCGCGATACGGCCTGATCTCGATCAGTCCTTCCTTGGCAAGCGTTCCTATGGCCTCGCGGAACGGCGTGCGGCTGACCTGCAGGCGCTCCGTCAATTCCTTCTCATCGATCGAGACGCCGCTCGGCAGTTCGCCGGAGACGATCAGGCGAACGATCTCCTCGTAGATCCGTTCACGAAGGGTGAGGTGGCGAGGTGCGTTCATGATTTCTGTTTCCGTCTGGCGTTCATGATTTAAGTATGCAATATGCGAAATAATATACAATATGGAAAATACAAAAAGCAGGAACTTTATCGAAGTATGTGAAAATTGATCGAAAAGAGGAGGAAAAACAATGGGAAAGGTCTATATCGTCGGTACCTGCGACACCAAGGGCGCTGAATTGAACTATGCCAAGGAGGTGGTTCTTTCGGCCGGAGCCGATGCGGTGCTGGTCGATGTCGGCACGCTGGGGGACGGCGCGGACGCCGATATCAAGGTGCGCGTAGTCGCCCAATTTCATCCCGCCGGTGCGGCGGCCGTCCTTGGACAAACGGACCGGGGGACAGCGGTTTCGGCCATGGCCAAGGCGTTGACGGCTTTTCTCAATTCGCGTGGCGACATCGGTGCCGTGCTCGGTCTTGGCGGAACCGGTAATACCGCACTGGTCACGGAGGCGATGCGGGCACTGCCGATCGGGGTGCCGAAACTGATGGTCTCGACGGTCGCCTCAGGCAATGTCGCGCCCTATGTCGGGCCGAACGACCTCACCATGATGTATTCGGTCGTCGACGTCGCCGGCCTGAATGCCATCTCGCGCAAGGTGATCGGCAATGCCGCCAATGCGGCGGCCGGCATGGTCCGCAACCCCATTCCCGCCTCGGCGGATGACCGGCCGGGCATCGGCATGACCATGTTCGGCGTCACCACTTCCTGCGTCACCCAGGTTCGGGAGATGCTCGGCGAGACGCATGAAATCTACGTCTTCCATGCCACCGGCGTCGGCGGCCAGTCGATGGAGAAGCTTGCCGATTCCGGTCTGCTGCAGGGCGTGATCGACGTGACGACGACGGAGGTTCCCGATCTCCTTGTCGGCGGTGTTTTTCCGGCGACCGAGGATCGCTTCGGTGCCATCGTCCGCACCGGCCTGCCCTATGTCGGCTCGGTCGGTGCCGTCGACATGGTGAATTTCGGCGCGCGGGAAACGGTGCCGGCAGCCTTCCGCGACCGCAGGCTCCACATCCACAACGCGCAGGTGACACTGATGCGAACCACGCCGGAAGAGAACAGCAGGATCGGCGCCTTCATCGTCGACCGGCTCAACCGGATGCAGGGGCCGGTTCGTTTCCTGCTGCCGCTTCAGGGCGTTTCGGCAATCGACGCCGCCGGTCAGCCGTTCCACGATCCCGAAGCCGACGCGGCACTGTTTTCCGCCATCCGGACCGGCTGGCACGACGCGCCGAACAGGCGCCTCGTCGAGGTCGATGCCCATATCAACAGCCCGGAATTTGCCGTCGCACTCGTCGCCGGCTTCCATGAGATCCATGCCTGAGGAGAGAGTTTTGACCCGTATCGATAGAAACGACATATTGACCAAGCTTCGACGGAAGATCGCCGAGGGCCGGCCGATCATCGGCGGTGGCGCCGGCACCGGCCTTTCCGCCAAGAGCGAGGAAGCCGGCGGCATCGACCTGATCGTGATCTATAATTCCGGCCGTTACCGCATGGCCGGGCGCGGCTCGCTGGCCGGCCTGCTGGCCTATGGCAATGCCAATGAGATCGTCAAGGAGATGGGCCGCGAGGTGCTGCCGGTTGTGCGCCATACGCCGGTGCTTGCCGGCGTCAACGGCACCGACCCCTTCATGCTTCCCGATCACTTCCTCGACGAATTGAGGGCAATGGGTTTTGCCGGCATTCAGAATTTCCCGACCATCGGGCTGATCGACGGCACCTTCCGCGCCAATCTCGAAGAGACCGGCATGGGCTTCGATCTGGAAATCGACATCATCGCCCGCGCCCACGCCAAGGACATGCTGACGACCCCTTACGTCTTCAGCAGCGACGACGCCGTGGCCATGACCAAGGCCGGCGCCGACATCGTCGTCTGCCATCTCGGCCTGACCACCGGGGGCGCGATCGGCGCCGAAACGGCGCTGACGCTCGACGGCTGCGTGGAAAAGATCAACGCGTGGTCGGATGCCGCAAGATCGGTGCGCAACGACGTCATCGTGCTCTGCCACGGCGGGCCAATCGCCATGCCCGCGGATGCGGCCCATGTGCTCGCCCGCTGCAAGGGCTGCAACGGCTTTTACGGGGCAAGCTCGATGGAACGCTTGCCGACCGAGGTCGCGATCAGGGCGCAGGTCGAGGACTTCGCAAAGATATAGGCGCGGCTTCGTCCGGCTGCACGCCAACGGCCGGCGATGAGCTATGGCATGACCATCGCGCCAGAGGCTTGCTGGGAGCGAAGGATCTGGTCCAGCTGTGCGACGAGGGCGCGGCTGCCTTCCACATCCTCCGCCAACCTGGAGAAAACATCCGCCATGCCGCGGAAGATGGTTGCCGCCGGATCGCCCTCTCCGAGGAAATCGGCAATCTCCTGCATTTCGGCAACCCAACGATAGGCCTTGGGATACATGTCTGGAATGGATTTCGACAGCTTGCGGTCGAAATCGGGAAGGCTTTCGGAGAGCTCGGCCTTCAGGCTCTCAACCGCGCCCGAGCGCGATGCGGCAAGCAGCATGGCAGCGCCAAGGCCGATAAATCCCTTGTTGATGCCGGCATAACACATTTTCAGCGCCGAAGCTGCGCCGAGCGGTCCGTCCAGCCTGCGGACCCGTAAGCCGTAATCTTCGAGCAGTCTGCTTCGCTCCGCGCCGTCGCCGCTGACATAAAGGGTCGGACCTGATTTTCCGGCAACCGGCGGCCCTCCGATGATAGCGCCGTCCAGCACCGTCACGCCGATGCCGTCGAACCGGGCTGCAAGCGTCTGCATTGTCTTCGGTGCAATTGCATTGAGGTCGATGAAGGGCGGCGCCGGCGTCCTCGCCGATATGTCGGCAACCAGTTCGGCGACTCTGAGTGCCTCAGCTGGCGGAACGATCGACAGGATCAGCTCGGCTTCGGTCAGCTCTTGGCGGCCGACCGGCACCATGCCGGTTGTCTTGGCTCGCACGATCGTCTGCTCGCTTCGGCCATCGAGGCAAGTCAGCACCGTAGCGCCATGCTCGATCAATCGTTTGGCGACCGCGCTTCCCATTGCGCCCGCTCCGATAATGGCAAAGCTCGGCATCTGAAACCTCGATGTTGTGACGGCACCCGCATGAGAGTTACCGCCGATCGGGCGGTCGTCAACTGCGACAATGCGGCTGAATTCTCGTCTTGAGGCGGCCGATGGTTGCCAATATGCCGGCGGCAGTCCGGCTTGACTTTAGTCAAAGCAGGCGCTGTGGATAGCCTTATGATCAGGCAAATGACTCGCATTCGAGGATATTGATCTCAATGTATCGCACGATCATCTGCTGCATCGGCATGGGCTCGAGACAGACGGCCAACCGTCTGCTGCGCCGGGCTGCGGCGCTGGTGGATGAAGGCGGAACGATCGTCGTCATGCATGTCATCGAGAATATCCCGCGCCACCACCTGACCGGCGTCCCCGAGGAATTCGAGACGGCTGCCATTATCGACGCCGAACGGAAACTTGCGTCGCTGTGCAAGGAGCTGGACATCCCGGCGATGATCGAAGTTCGCATCGGCGTTGCCGCCTCGCTGCTCGTCTCGGCCGCAAGGGAGAGAGCAGCCGATCTCATCCTGCTGTCATCCCACGTGCCCGATATCACCGACTATGTCTTCTCCTCGATCGTCGAGAAGGTCGTGCGCCATGCAGGGTGCTCGGTTCTCATCGACCGGCGCCTCGATCATGCCGGAGAAGATTCTGCGGCTCAAACAGAAGACGTCGTTTCGCTCTGATCCTGGCGAGCCTCCGCCGATCATGGCATGACGGGATTTTGACGCTTGGCATCCCCTCCCCTGCGGCGGCCCGGCAACCTATATCAATGCCAACCCAACCAGCAGTATTCACTGCCCGACCGGAGATATGCATGAGCCAGGATCCTTATGAGCTTCTGGGCGTGAAGCGAGATGCGACGCAGAAGGATATTCAAAGCGCCTTCCGCAAGCTCGCCAAGAAACTTCACCCCGACCTCAACCCCGGCGACAAACGCGCCGAGGACAGGTTCAAGGAAATTTCGACCGCCTACGAGATTTTGAGCGATGAGGAAAAGCGCGGCCGCTTCGACCGCGGCGAGATCGATATGTCGGGCGCCGAGCGGGCCCAGCGCAACTATTATCGCGATTATGCCGCGGCAAGCGGTCCCAACGATCCCTATCACAACAGCGCCGGCTTCGCCGATTTCGGCGACGCCGATGACATCTTTGCGAGCTTCTTTTCGCGCCGCACCGGCGGTGGCCGGTCGCGCAGCCAGGGTCAGGATCGGCGGTTCTCCATGGAGGTCGATTTTCTCGAGGCCGTCAACGGCGCCAAGACCGAGATCAAGTTTCCCAATGGCCCCGCGCTCGAGGTGCAGATCCCGCCGGGAACCCGCGACGGCCAAACCTTGCGGCTGCGCGGCAAGGGTGAACCGGGCATTGGCGGTGGGCCAACGGGCGATGCGCTGATCGAGATTCGCGTGCGGCCCCATCGCTTCTTCACGCGTGACGGCGACGACATCCGCCTGGAACTGCCGATTTCGCTCAGCGAAGCCGTGCTCGGCGGCAAGGTTCGGGCACCGACGCCGTCCGGACCGGTCAGCCTGACGCTGCCGCCGCATTCCAACACCGGCAAAGTGTTGCGTCTCAAAGGCAAGGGTGCTCCGAAACGCGGCGGTGGACACGGCGACGTCTACGTCACCCTGAAGATCGTATTGCCCGACCGCCCCGACGAGCGGCTCACGTCTCTGGTGGAGGAATGGGCGGCCGCACATCCATACGATCCGAGAAAGAACATGGAGGCCTGATCATGGATGATCTCGAATTCCGTCTTTACTTGAAAATCGATGTCGTCCAGCTCGACTTCTGGATCGAACACGGCTGGCTGATCCCGGAGACGTCGAGCGGAGGGCGGCAGTTTCGCGAAGTTGACGTCGCCCGTGCCCAGCTCATCCTCGATCTCATCGGCAATATGGGTGTCAACGAGGCCGGCGTCGACGTCGTCATGAACCTGGTCGACCAGCTCCACGGCCTGCGAGGAACGATGAGCAAGCTCATGACGGCGATCAGCCGCCAGGAGCGCGAGGTCCAGCAACGGCTGTTCGATAGTCTCCAGAATATCGACCGGCTTTAGAAATTGGCCACGTGCGTCTCTTCAGGTTGTGTACCAGTAGCGGACGATGTGGAAGAACAGCGGCGCGGCGAAGGTGATAGAGTCCAAGCGGTCGAGCACGCCGCCGTGACCCTCGATTACATAACCCCAGTCCTTGGCGTTGAGGTCGCGCTTGATCGCCGAGAGTACGAAGCCGCCGAAGAAGCCCGCGACGACGATGACCGTGCTGACGGCCGCCGCCTGCAGCGGCGAGAACGGCGTCAGGCGATAGAGCAGCGTTCCGACAAGGATGGCCGAGGCGCCGCCGCCGAAGAGGCCTTCGAGCGTTTTCGATGGGCTGATATTCGGCGAGAAACGATGTTTTCCGAGAAGCTTGCCCCAGACATATTGGAAGACGTCGCTGAGCTGCACGACGATGACGAGATAGACCAGGAGAAGGGCCGAGGGCGTGCCGGTCTGCAGCATCAGAAGTGCGGGAGCATGGCTGATCGAATAGACTGTCAGCATCAATCCCCATTGCACCCTGGCGGTGCGCGCCAGGAATTCGTTGACGTCGCCTGTCAAAGTCGCCACTGCTGGCAGGATCAGGAAGGCATAGACCGGGATGAAGATCGCGAAGAGGCCGTACCAGAGTGTCCCGAGTAGCACATAGTGCACCGGCAGCACGACGAAGAAGGACAGGAACAGCGCCAGGTGATCGCCGCGCCGCGATGGCGTCAGCGTCCAGAATTCGCGAAGCGCCATGAAGGACAGGAATGCGAAGAGGACGACCACCGCAGTATCGCCGAGCAGTATCGCACCGCCGAATATTGCCACCATGATCCACCAGGAGCGGATTCGGGCATTGAGATTGTGGACGGTCGCGACGGATCCGGGCTCGGTCGCGCGCCGCTGAAGGATGAAGCCGATGGCCGAGGCGACCGCCAGCAGACCGAGGATTGCGGCAAGCACGATGGAGAAAAAGCTGCTCATGCGATGTGCTTTCCGTCCGCCAACTCGATGACTGCTGCACGGGCGCGGGCCAGGAACACGTCCTTTGCTTCGCCCGGTTCGATGCGCAGCGGCTTGCCGAAGCGCGCCGTGCAGGTGATCGGCACGATGAGCCAGCTTCCCTTCGGCAGGATGCGCTGAAGATTGTCGAGATGGATCGGCACGAGATCGACATCGGGGAAACGGCAGGCAAGGCGATAGATGCCGCTGCGGAACGGGGCGATCTCCTCGCTGGCGCTTCTCGTGCCTTCCGGGAAGATCAGGACCGAGCGCCCCTCCTCGAGCAGGCGCTCGACCGGCTCCAACGGGTTGCTCTCGGGCAGAGGCTTGCGGTCTATCAGGACGGCGCGCAGGCCTTTCTCGGCAATGAAACGCCGAAAAGCGCTCGTTCCCCAGTAATCGCGCGCCGCGACCGGGTGGGTCAGCCGCCGCACCGGCCACGGCAGCGCAGCCATGACGGCAACGGTATCGACATGGCTGTTGTGATTGGCGAAATAGATGCGGCGGCGGGGGTCGGGCGTACAGCCCCGCCACTCGCTTCGGGCGCCGACCATGATCCGGACGAACAGCACGAGAAGGCGACGGACGAGCGCGACCGGCCAGGACGACGACCGGCTCGCGATCGGCCGCCCCGAGGCGTCTTCTTCTTCACCCATTTCAATTTCCCCAACCCAATTGATCTATGCATAGCCTGCCGGAGTCGTCGCGCCAAGCCCTGCAAACCCGGCCCGAGAAGCACGGCGGCACCGCGCGTGCAGCCCTGCCATATCTCGTTCTTTCAGCCAGGTCGTGGCGACCGATCAGCCTGATTTTTAAGCTCATTCGTTGCTTGACACATTTTTGGGCGTTGCTATGATTTTTGAACCAAATGGTAAAAAAAGGGGAGCAATCAATGACCAAAGACATCCTGATTTCACGCCGGGCAGTCATCGCATCGGGCATTGCGCTTGGCGTCAGCGGCTTCGCCCCGCTGGCCAGGGCTGCTGCGCCGTTGAAAGTTGCCGGCATCCATGCGTCGCCGGTTGAAAATGCCTGGAACTCCTGTCTGCACAAGGCCCTCCAGGATGCGGCCAAGGACGGCGTCATCGAATATGTCTTCTCCGAGGGCGTCTCCGGCACCGATTATCCCCGCGCCATGCGTGAATATGCCGAACAGGGCAACAAGCTGATTATCGGCGAGGCCTATGCGGTGGAAAAGGAGGCGCGGCAGGTCGCGGCCGATTATCCCGATACCGCTTTCGTGCTGGGTTCAAGCGGCGAGCAGGCCGGCGACAATTTTGGCGTCTTCGGCACCTGGAACCATGACGGCGCCTATCTCGCCGGCATGCTGGCGGGCAAGATGACCAAGTCGAACATCGTCGGTTCGGTCGGCGCCATTCCGATCCCCGAGGTCAATATGCTGATCAACGCCTTTGCCGCGGGCGTCAAGGCGGTCAACCCCAATGCCAAGCACCTCGTCTCGTTCATCGGCACCTTTTTCGATCCGCCGAAGGCCCGTGAAGCCGGTCTTGCCCAGATCGACGCCGGCGCCGACATCCTGTTCGGCGAGCGCATCGGCACGGCCGACGCTGCCAAGGAACGCGGCATCAAGTCGGTCGGCTCGCTGGTCGATTACACGCCGCGTTATCCGGATACGGTGTTTGCCAACGCCATGTGGTATTTCCGCCCGATCCTCAATGCCGCGATCGCCGATGTCGCTGCCGGCAAACCAGTCGGGAGGAACTACACGTCTTACGGCCTGATGAAGGAAGGCGGCAGCGATATCGTCTTCGTCAAGGGCGTGGCGCCTGCCGAGGCGGAGGCCGCGATGGAAGCCAAGCGGGCGGAGATCAAGGCCGGCACCTTCGAAGTTCCGAAGTTGATGGAAGAGCCGAAGTAGTTCGCCCCATGCAGGGCGATGCGACGGAACTGGCGGCAGCGATCAGGCATGGCAGCCTGAGTGCTGCAGAAGCGTTGCAGATCTCCCTCGAGGCCGCCGCACGGCATGAGTCGCTCGGCGCGATCGCCTATCTCGATGCCGCCATGGGTTTCGCCGCGGCGCACGCCTGCGATCGGGAGCGGCAGAGCGCGCCCGGCGATTTTGCCGCCCGGCCCTTTCCCGGCGTGCCGACCTTGGCGAAAGATCTTGGCGGCCCCTTTGCCGGGTTGCCGGTGACGGCTGGTTCTCGCCTCTTCGAACGAAAGGGCGGCGAAGCCGATTCCGATCTTGCTTCTCGGTTCCGCGATGCTGGCTTCTGCCTGTTCGGCTTGACGACGAGCCCGGAATTCGGCCTTTCGCTCGCCAGCGAACCGGCAATCGGGCCTGTCTGCCGCAATCCGCTCGATCCGGCCCGCACCGCCGGCGGCTCCTCCGGCGGCGCTGCGGCGGCGGTTGCGGCCGGGATCGTCGCGATCGCCCATGCCACCGACGCCGGCGGCTCGATCCGTGTGCCGGCCGCCTGTTGCGGCCTCGTCGGACTGAAGCCGACCCGCGGCGCCATTCCGGGCGGACCATCCTTCGGCAACCACCTCGCCGGCATCGCCAGCGAACTCGCGGTCTGCCGCTCGGTGCGGGATACGGCACTGATTTTCAGCCGGTTGACCGGTCATGCGCGCGGCCCTGTTGCGGATCCCTCCCCTGTCGATACCGGCGCTGGCCGTTTGCGGATCGGCTTGCTGACCGATACTGGGTCGGCCTACCCGACCGAGGGCGATCGGCTCACAGCCGTCGAGGCGGCGGTGCGCGTGCTCGAGAACGATGGACATGTCGTCGTCCCGCTCGCCTGGACCGACTTCGAATGGAGCGTCATCGCCAGCAGCCGCGCCTTCGCCGATATCGTTTCCGTCAACCTCGCCGCGCTCATCGAGGCGGCAGTGCTCGATGAAAGCAGGGCCGAGCCTCTCACGCAGGCTTTCGCGGCGCGCGGGCGGGCACTGTCGGCCATTATGCTCTGGAACACCCTGAGCGACGCCGTCCTGGTGAGCCATCGTCTCTGGTCACTGTTCGACAGGGTCGATTGCATCCTGATGCCGATGCTCGCCGCCGCGCCCCTTGCGATCGGCTCCTTTCCGTCCGATCATGCCGACACGGAACTGCATCTCGAACGAATGGCGGCATTCGCGCCGCTTGCCTGCCTGGCCAATATTTCGGGTTTTCCTGCTTTGACGCTCCCTTTCGGACAGGATCAACAGGCTATGCCGCTGCCGCTGCAGCTCTTGGCGCCTATGGGCCACGAGCCACGCCTTCTGTCGCTTGCCGCACGCCTGGAGGCCGAGGGGCGATGGCAGCACCGGTTTCCGGTGGCGGGATTGTTGTCATGACCGGGTCTGTTCTCGAGATTGTCGGCGTCAGCAAACGCTTCGGCGCCAATCTCGCCAATGACGATATTTCCATGACCCTCGCCAAGGGCGAGATCGTGGCCCTGCTCGGCGAGAACGGTGCCGGCAAGACCACGCTGATGAGTATCCTTTTCGGCCATTACGTGCCGGATGCCGGCCGAATTCTGATCGACGGCGCCGAGCTGCCGCAGGGAAAGCCGCGCGCGGCAATCCGCGCCGGCGTCGGCATGGTGCACCAGCATTTCTCGCTCGCCCCCAATCTGACGGTCCTTGAAAATGTCATGACCGGCACGGAGGGACTATGGTCCTGGCGTTCGGCAACGTCAGCGGCGCGCAAGAAGCTCCTGGCCATTTCCGAGCGCTTCGGCCTCACGGTTGATCCCGACGCTCGCCTTGGCGATCTGTCGGTCGGTGAGCAGCAGCGAGTGGAAATCCTCAAGGCGCTCTACAACGACGCCCGCATCCTCATCCTCGACGAGCCGACGGCGGTGCTGACCAACATCGAGGCCGAGCGGCTGTTCACGACGCTGAAGGAAATGGCCCGCCAGGGCCTGTCGTTGATCTTTATCTCGCACAAGCTCGATGAGGTCATGGCTGCGGCCGACCGCATCGTCGTCTTACGCGGCGGCAAGATGGTCGCCGAACGCAGGGCAGCGGAAACCAGCAAGGCGGAACTCGCCGAACTGATGGTCGGGCGGCGCGTCACACGGCCCGTGCGCGAGCCGTCGACACCCGGGGCCATTGCCCTCGAAGCGGACGGCGTGACGGTGCGCACCGGCGGCGTCGATCGGCTGAAATCGGTCAGCTTTCGGCTGCATCAGGGCGAGATCCTCGGCATCATCGGCGTTTCGGGCAATGGCCAGGCGGCGTTGGCGCGCCTTCTGTCCGGCACGCTGGCGCGCAGCGGCGGCGACCTCAGGCTGTTCGGGGAAGCGGTCGGTCATCTCGGCGTCGCCGATGTCGTCGAAGCCGGCATTGGCCGCATTCCCGAGGACCGCAACCATGAGGGCGTGATCGGCGAAATGGCCATCTGGGAAAATGCGGTGCTGGAGCGCATCGCTTCGCCCACCTTCTCGCGCCGCGGCCTCGTCAACCGCAAGGCCGGCATGGCCTTTGCCCGCGAGATCATCGACGGCTTCGACGTTCGCGGCGGCGGCCCGGCAACCCGCGCGCGGCTGCTGTCCGGCGGCAATATGCAAAAGCTCATTCTCGGGCGCAGTCTATATCGGCGGCCGCGCATCCTGATCGCGGCGCAGCCTGCGCGCGGCCTCGATGAAGGTGCGGTTGCCGCCGTGCATGCGCGCCTGCTGGAAGCTCGTCGGCAGGGGACTGCGGTGCTGCTGATCTCGGAGGATCTTGACGAGGTGATTGCGCTTGCAGACCGCATACAGGCGATCGTCGGCGGCCGGCTGTCGCCGCCCGTCGACGCCGATGGCGCCGACGCCCGCAGGCTGGGGCTGATGATGGCCGGCGAATGGCAAGAGACCCGCGAGGCCGATCATGCGATTTGAGCGCCGCGAGCACCGCCCGCTTTACCTGCTGATCGCCACCCCCGTCATCGCCATCATCGCGGCGCTGGCGCTGGCGGGCATCTTGATCTCGATCGCCGGCGCACCTGTTCTCGACGCCTATTGGCGCATTCTGACCGGCGCCTTCGGTTCGCGGCTTTCGGCGACCGAAACGCTGACACGGGCAACGCCGCTGATGCTGACCGGGCTTGCTGCCGCCGTCGCCTTCCGGGCGCGGCTCTGGAATATTGGCGCCGAGGGCCAGTTCTATCTCGGCGCCATTGCCGTTGCGGCAGCAAGTTCGAAACTGCTGGGCAATCTTCCCGCGCCCATCCTCGTCCCGCTCCTGCTGCTGATCGGCGCCATCGCCGGCATGGTGCTGATCCTGGTTCCGCTATGGCTCAGGCTGCGCTTTTCCGTCGATGAGGTCGTCACCAGCCTGCTCATCAACTTCATCGCCGTGCTTTTCGTGTCGATGCTGATCGACGGGGTTCTCAAGGATCCGCTCGCTTTCGGCTGGCCGCAGTCGCAATCCGTCAGCGATCACGCCATGCTGCCGAAGCTGATCGCCCGCTCGCGCCTGCATATCGGCTTTTCGATCGCCATCGTTCTTGCCGTCGTCGTCCATTTCGTTCAGTCCCGTACGGTGTTCGGCATGCAGTCCCGCGCTGCGGGCCTCAATCCCGCCGGCGCGGTCTTCGCAGGTGTGCCCCTCGGCAGAACGCTGGTGAAGGTCGCCTGCCTCTCGGGCGGGCTTGCGGGGCTTGCAGGCGCGATCGAGGTGATGGGCGTCAAGGGTTACGTGACGACCGATCTGTCGCCCGGTTTCGGCTACGCCGGCATCGTGGTGGCGATGCTTGCCAATCTCAATCCGCTCGGTGTCGTCTTCGCCGCCATTTTCACGGCCACCATGTTCGTGGGCGCCGACGGCATGAGCCGGGGTCTCGGCATCCCGACCTATATCGCCGATGTCACAGTGGCGCTGTCGCTGCTGACGATGCTGATCGCGTTGTTCTTCACCCAGTACAGGATCCGGCGATGATGCAGCTGTTCGATATCATCGCCTCCGCCGGCCTCTGGGCGGCAATCCTGCGGATCGCCACGCCGCTGATTTTCGGCACGCTCGGCGCCCTGCTCTGTGAACGGGCGGGTGTGCTCAATCTCGGCATCGAAGGCATCATGACCTTCGGCGCGATGATCGGCTGGCTTTCCGTCTATCATGGCGCCGATCTTTGGACCGGCCTGCTGATTGCTGCGATCGCCGGCGGCGTCTTCGGTCTGCTGCATGCGGGGCTGACGGTGACGCTCGGCCTCTCGCAGCATGTCTCCGGTCTCGGCGTCACGCTCTTTGCATCGAGCTTCAGTTATTATGTCTTCCGGCTGATCGTGCCGCTTGCCAATACGCCGCCGACCATCGTGCCGTTCCAGCCGATCGCCATTCCCGTCCTCTCGACGCTGCCTTTCATCGGCCCGGCCTTCTTCACGCAGACCGCGCCGACCTATCTTGCGATCCTGATCGCCCTGTTGATGGCCTACATCATCTTCCGCACGCCCATGGGGCTTGCGATCCGCATGACCGGCGAAAACCCGCATGCTGCGGAAGCCCAGGGCGTCAATCCGATGAAGGTGCGTTACGGCGCGGTCATCGCCGGCAGCGCGCTGATGGGAATGGGCGGCGCCTTCCTGACCTTGTCGGCGTTCAACAGCTTCTTCCCGACCATGGTGCAGGGGCGCGGATGGATCTGCATCGCGCTCGTCGTCTTCGCCTCCTGGCGGCCGGGCCGGGCGCTTTTCGGCGCCCTGCTCTTCGCGTTCTTCGATGCCTTTCAGCTTCGGCTGCAAACCGTGCTGAGCGGGCTTGTGCCCTATCAGCTCTTCCTGATGACGCCCTATATTCTCTCCATCGCCGCGCTTGCCGTCATGGCCCGCCGCGCCCGCGTTCCGCAGGCGCTGATGCAGCCCTACCGCCGCGGCGAGCGCTGAGACCGTCCACATCCAACGAGGCTCCGATGTTCGATCTGATCGTCAGAAACGCAAATCTCCCCGATGGCCGCACCGGCATCGATATCGGCATCGAGGGCGGCAGGATCTTTGCCGTCGAGCCCAATCTCCAGGCGCAGGCTGGCGAAGAAATCGATGCAACCGGCAGGCTGATCAGCCCGCCTTTCGTCGATCCGCATTTTCATATGGACGCCACCCTGTCGCTCGGCCTGCCGCGCATGAACGTCTCCGGCACGCTGCTCGAAGGCATAGCACTTTGGGGCGAGCTGCGCCCCATCGTGACGAGGGAAGAACTGGTCGATCGCGCGCTGCGCTATTGCGATCTGGCGGTGACGCAAGGCCTGCTTTTCATCCGCAGCCATGTCGATACCAGCGATCCCAGGCTGGTGACGGTCGAGGCGATGATCGAGGTCCGCGAGAGGGTCGCGCCCTATATCGACCTGCAATTGGTCGCCTTCCCGCAAGACGGCTATTACCGCTCGCCGGGCGCGATCGACGCGCTCAACCGTGCTCTCGACATGGGCGTCGACATCGTCGGCGGCATTCCGCACTTCGAACGGACGATGGGCGAAGGGACGGCCTCGGTCGAGGCGCTCTGCCGTATCGCCGCCGATCGCGGCCTGCCGGTCGACATGCATTGCGACGAAACCGACGATCCGCTCTCGCGCCATATCGAGACGCTGGCCGCGCAAACCATCCGCTTCGGACTGCAGGGACGTGTCGCTGGCTCGCATCTGACCTCGATGCATTCGATGGACAATTATTATGTTTCCAAGCTCATCCCGCTGATGGCAGAGGCTAAGATCAACGTCATCCCCAATCCGCTGATCAACATCATGCTGCAAGGCCGGCACGATACCTATCCGAAACGCCGCGGCATGACCCGCGTGAGGGAGTTGATGGATGCCGGGCTCAACGTTTCCTTCGGGCATGATTGCGTCATGGACCCGTGGTATTCGATGGGATCAGGCGACATGCTGGAGGTCGGCCATATGGCGATCCATGTCGCGCAGATGGCCGGCATCGAAGACAAGAAGAAGATCTTCGATGCCCTGACGGTCAACTCGGCAAAGACGATGGGCCTTTCAGGTTACGGCCTGGAGAAGGGATGCAACGCCGACCTCGTCATCCTCCAGGCGCGCGATACGCTGGAAGCGCTGCGGCTGAAGCCGAACCGACTGGCCGTGATCCGCCGCGGCAAGGTTATCGTCCGCTCGGCGCCGCGCATCGGCGAGCTTTTCCTGGACGGGCGTCCGGCCCGGATCGATGGTGGTCTGGATTACGCGCCGCGCTATTGAGACGCGACGACGCCTGCGCGCTATCTCGTCGCGCGGCGGGCTGTGATGATCCAGGCGCGGGAGTCGAAAAACACACCCTCCGGCGCCATATGCGCCGCCAGCAAATCGCGCAGACGCTGCAGCGGTTTGCCGGGCGGCTCATCGGTGCGTGCGAGCGCGTCCTTCACAAGATAAAGGCCGGCGAGCGCCTCGGACGCCGCATCGACGTCCGGTCCATAGAAGACCGGCTCTCGCACGTCGGCAAAATCGATCGACGTAAAACCTGCGGTACTCAAAAGGTCCTTCGCAATGGGAGGATTGCCAAGCGAAAACGGATTGGGACCACCTGCCGAAACCGTAGTTGCGGGCGCCAGGGCCTGCCGGATGGCGCCAGACCACTCGTTATGCTCCCGGCTTTGCCACACCATCCACACAAGGCGGGCGCCCGGACGCATCGCCCTGCCGATATTGGCAAATGCCGCCGCCGGATCGGCAAAAAACATCACGCCGAACCGGCTGATGCAGAGGTCGAAGCCGGCAGCCGGAAAGGCATGGAATTGCGCGTCTGCCTGCTCGAATACCACATTTCGCAAACCTTCCGCAGCACTCCGTCGCCTTGCGACTTCGAGCATCTCGGCTGATGTATCCACTCCGACCGCTTTTCCTTGCGGCGCGGCGCGGGCGGCCTCGCGCGTCGTCTGTCCCGCGCCGCAGCCGATATCGAGCACCAGGTCACCGGGGGCAACGCCGGCAGCAATACGCAGGTGCCGATTGTGTCTCGCCAATTCCGCGTCGTAAAAGTCGGCACGATCCAACGCCATAACACTCACTTTGCTTTGTTCGAGGATCAATCTTCAGTCTGATGGGGTTTCGCGTGCCAAAACAGATTGCATATGAGGATCAGTTATGCAAGATTAAGACTGGTTGCGAATTGCAATCGGAAAGATGGGTATGGAAATGACCGGGTCAACTCTCGTCGCCGAAAAGATCGTCGCATTCGAAAATGTGCAACTGCACACCCAGGCCTTCGGCGATCCGGCCCACCCGCCCGTATTGTTGATCATGGGGGTGATGTCTTCGATGCTGTGGTGGCCGGAAAGGTTCTGCGAGGAACTCGCCGCACAAGGGCGCTACGTGATCCGCTACGACCAGCGCGACACCGGCCTTTCCACGTGTTATCCGCCGGGCGAGCCGGACTATTCGTTTAGCGATCTGGCCGACGACGCCATCGCCGTTCTCGACGGTTATGGAATTGAGGCCGCGCATCTGGTGGGCATGTCGATGGGCGGTTTCGTGGCGCAAGAGGCCGCATTGCGCCACCGCCGGCGCGTGCGGACACTTACCGTGATCAGCTCGTCGCCGGTCGGAGTCGACGGCCTGCCTTCTTCGACCAAAGCTTACAAGGAACATTCCGCCGCTGCCGAAAGTCTCGACTGGTCGGATCTTGGGACCATCGCCGATTTCCTGCGCCGCGATTCAGCCATGCTGGCCGGCACCAGGCATCCGCACGATGCCGAGGCGGCAACCGCCCTCATCGCACGCGACATGAGCCGCGCCGCGTCCTTTGTCAGCGCGATCAACCATTTCATGCTGTTGAGCGAGGATGGCGCCGCCACGTTGCATGCGTCCGGTATCGATGTGCCGGTTCTCGTAATTCACGGGACGTCGGATCCGCTCTTCCCGATCGAACACGGAGAGGCCTTCACCTGTGTCGCGCCGAGCGCTGAGCTGCACCGGCTTGTTGGTGGCGGGCACGAAATTCACGATCGGGACATCGACGAAATGGTGCGTATCATTGCCGATCGCACCGGGTTCTGACCCGCCTGCCGAGCGGCTGGACGCGCCATGCATGCCGGCATTGTTTCCGGCATGCATGCGCCAATTGCGTCAGGCAATCTTCTGGCGGGCCGGCAGCTTCCAGCCGGGCCGGATGAAATGGCAGGTATAGCCGTTCGGAATCCGTTCCAGATAATCCTGATGCTCTGGCTCGGCCTCCCAGAAATCGCTCACCGGCACGACCTCAGTGACGACCTTGCCGGGCCACAAGCCGGACGCGTCGACATCGGCGATCGTATCGCGGGCGACACGCTCCTGCTCCGGGCTGGTGTAGAAGATCGCCGAGCGATAGCTCGTGCCGACGTCGTTGCCCTGGCGGTTGCGCGTGCTCGGATCATGGATCTGGAAGAAGAATTCGAGGATTTCGCGATAGCTGATCCGGGCGGGGTCGAAGATGATCTCGATCGCCTCGGCATGGGTGCCGTGGTTGCGGTAGGTGGCATTCGGCACATCGCCGCCGGTATAGCCGACGCGGGTCGAAATAACGCCATTATAGCGGCGGATGAGGTCCTGCATGCCCCAGAAGCAGCCGCCGGCGAGCACTGCACGTTCTTCGGTCATTGGGTGTCTCCTTGTTTCCCGAGAGATAGTGTCTCGCACCTTAGATTTCCATATCTCGAGTCCGGCGACCGGCCTGGTTCACGCGTTGACCAGGAAGCCTTCCTTGAGCCAGGGATGCAGCGCCTTGCTGGCCGCGAGGATATCGCCGCGCCCGTCGACTTCAGCGCCGGAAAACCGCGTGACGATGCCGCCGGCCTCTTCGACCATCAGCGCCGAAGCGCCGAAATCATGGATCGAGAGCCCATCCTCGAAAAAGCCGTCCAGCCGGCCGCAGGCGACATAGGCGATCGACAGCGCCGCCGAGCCCAGGCGGCGCACGCCCGCCGTGTTGGCCATCAGGCGTTTGATGGCATCGAAATAGGTCTCCTCCGCAACCGCCTTCACCTGGCCGGGAATGGGCAGCCCGGCGCCGATCAGCACGTTTTCGATGTCGGCGACATCGGCGCAGCGGATGCGCTCGCCATTGAGATAGGCGCCGCCGCCGATCTCGGCGCTGAACAGTTCATCGAGCATGGCGTCGTAGACGACACCGGCGACCAGTCGCCCGCCTTCGGCGATTGAAATCGTCATACCGAAATGCGGAACGCCCCAGGCGTAATTGGTCGTTCCGTCGATCGGGTCGATGTAGATAATCGGGGTCTCCGGCCCAGCCGTGCGGTTACCGACGGCCTCCTCGCCCTGGATGGCATATTCAGGGAAGGCCTTGACCATCTCATCGACGATGATACGCTCGACGGCGACATCGATTTCAGTCTGATAATCGCGCGGCGCCTTGGCCAGCATTTCCCCGGATGTCCGCCGCCGCAGGGAAGCCCGGGCCGTCTCGCCCGCCTTCAAGACCGTTTCGGCAAGCACGATGAGGCGGGGCGACGCGTTCGGGGAAAGGCGCGCTGAAGTCGGGGAGGATGCCATGAAAAAAATCCGGATGCTGCAGATATGAACGAAGTGAATCGTGCGGAGCCACTCCCTTCGCAGAGACCGATGATGGTTTTATGAAGCTGCCCGCGCCCGACAGGTCTTATATCAGGCGCTCGGACGATGCATCAAAAAGATGGACCTGGGCCGGATCGACCGAAAGTCCGATCATCTCTCCTGGTCTGACCTTGTCGCGCCGCGTCTCGACGATCGTCAGTTCCGGCTGCGTCGCCGCGACGATGAAGGTCGAGGAGCCCGTGGATTCGACGAAGGCGATCGGCACGTCGAAGCTGCCCTGCCCGGGCGCGACAACCTCGATATGCTCCGGCCGGATGCCGGCGACGAGCTTGCGTCCAGGTTCGATCGCGCGTGCCAGTGCAAGCTTCTGTTTTACCGCGCCGAAATCCAATACCAGGCTCTTGCCGTCTTCGGCGGCGATCGCTGGAATGAAATTCATCGCCGGAGAACCGATGAACCCGGCGACGAACCGGTTCGCCGGCCGGTCGTAAAGGTCAAGCGGCGCGCCCTGCTGTTCGATGATGCCGTCGCGCATCACCACGACATGGTCGGCCATCGTCATCGCTTCGACCTGGTCATGCGTGACGTAGACGAAGGTGGCGTTCAGCCGGTCATGCAACGCCCGGATTTCCTTGCGCATCGAGACACGCAACGCGGCATCAAGGTTGGAAAGCGGCTCGTCGAACAGGAAGGCTTGGGGGTTGCGGATAATTGCGCGGCCCATGGCGACGCGCTGTCGTTGGCCCCCGGAAAGCTGGCGCGGATAACGGTCGAGCAGTCTGGAAAGGCCCGTGATGGCAGCGACCTCCTCGGCTTTCTGTTTTGCCTCAGCCTTGGGGACGCGGTGCATCTTCAGCGAGTAGGTCAGGTTCTGTTCCACCGTCATATGCGGATAGAGGGCGTAACTCTGAAAAACCATGGCGATATCGCGTGCTCGCGGCGGCACGTCGTTCATCACCTTGCCGGCAATCTTCAGCGTGCCGCCGGTAATTTTTTCCAGCCCGGCAAGCGAACGGAGCAACGTCGACTTGCCGCATCCTGACGGACCGACCAGCGCCACGAATGTGCCCTTGGGAATTGATAGGTTGACGTTCTTAAGCGCGTGAAAGGCGCCGTAGTGCTTCTCGACGCCCGAGAGTTCGATTTGGATGTCCTGGCTCATACCGAAAACCTTGCAGGTCCCCAACCGGGACCGATGAGATGGTCAAGGGTGAAAAACGTCGTCACTTGACTGCTCCAGCGGCGATGCCGCGCGTCAGCGTGCGCTGGAAGATCAAGAAGAAGATCACGGTCGGTATTATACCCAGGAAAGCCGCCGAGGCCTGCAGCACCGGGTCCGACATGTTCTGACCGCGGGTGAGGCCCATGGCGACCGAGACCGTCTGGTTGTTATTCGATACCAACATGACGAGCGGGATCAAGAATTCGTTCCAAGTCCAGATGAAAAAGAAGGTTCCCAGGACCATGAGCGTCGGCCTCAGCATCGGGACGACGACAAACCACAGCGTTTTCCAATGGGTCGAGCCATCCATCTCTGCCGCTTCGAGGATTTCCTTGGGAAAGGTACTCAGCACGGTCGAGAGCAGGTAAGTCCCGAAAGCGCTTTGCAGGACCGCGAAAATGATGATCACGGAAAGCTGCGTATCATAGAGGCCGCTCGCTTTCGCCATGTAGTAAAGCGGGTAAATGATGGACTCCTGCGGCACCATAATGCCGAGAAGAAAGACCACCAAAATCACGCGCGAACCCGGCACCTTGCCGACCCCAATCGCATAGGCGTTGAACAGGCTTATCAGTACCCCCAACACCGATACAGCCAGACTGATCACCACGCTGTTGAGCAGCTTGCGGCCGAAATCAGACACCGTCCAGAATTTCTCGATCGCCGTGAGATCGATCGACCGAGGAATCGAAAGCGGTCCGCCGACCGCGTATTCGGCGCTCGCCTTGACGGCGTTGAGCAGAGCAAGGAAAAAGGGAAAGAGCGTAAAGGCGAGGAGCAGAATAAGGATGGCCAGCACCACCCACCGCATGGGATCGCGTCGGGCGCGATCGGCAGGTGCGGTCGCTTTTGCCTTGGTGGTACCGTCGCTGAGAACTGAGTAAGCCATGATCTACTCCTTCGCCTCCTGCTGGGACTGGAAACGTAGGAAAATCACGGCCAAAGCGATCGTCAGAGTCGTCTGCACGACCGCGATGGCTGCGGCATAGCCGACGCGTTGTGTTGTGAAGAAGTGGTAGTAAGTCAGATAGGATGGCACGAGGGTGGAATTGTCGGGGCCGCCGGCGGTGATGACAAAAATTGGCGCAAAGACTTTAAGCGCTGCGATCAGTGTGGTCAGCACAACGACGAAAATCTCCGGCGCCAGGAGCGGAATGGTGATCGTCACCAGCCGGCTCCACCAGTTTGCGCCATCGAGCTCGGCAGCCTCGTAGAGGGAAGGGTCGATGCGCGAAAGACCGGCCATGAAAACCACCAGACAGTAGCCGACCTGTATCCAGACAATGACGAGCGAGACGGCAGCAAGCGCGTATGTCGCATCGCCGATCCAGTTCTGGGCGAGGTTATCAAGGCCGATGGCCTTCAGCGTGATGTTGATGACACCGACGGGATTGAGAATCCAGCCCCAGAGCACGCCCGCGACCGTTACGGGCAGAATCTGCGGTAAGTAAAAACCGGCCCTGAAGAAGCTCGAAACCCATTCCCCGAATTGGTCCCTGACGTAGTCGAACAGCAGAGCGGCGAGCACCAGGCCGATACACACGGGTATCACGGTCATCGAGACGATGAACAGTAGCGTGTGATACATCGATCCCCAGAATTGATCGTCCGTAAGCAGGCGATGATAGTTCTGCAGGCCGACCGGTCGCGGCGTGCCAACGCCCTTCCATGCCGTGAAGCTCAGCCCGATATTGGCGAGCTGCGGTATGAGCACGATCAGAATGAAGCCGATCACCCCCGGGATGAGGTAGAGGCTATAGCTTCGTGAACCGTCGCTCGATCGCTGGCTGGATATAGCCATATCATTCTTCCTTCAGCCTACCACAATGGGCTGCGCCGGAGGCGCAGCCCAGCGTTCAAGGTCGCGCTACTGGTTCTCCTGCGCGTCGTCGTAGACCTGCTTGATCTCTTCGACGAACTGCTCCGCAGTCAGACTGCCCTGGAAAAGGCCGGTGTCTTTCTGATTGAGCACGTCGTAGTAGCCGGGGACCGGCCAGTCAGGATAGAAACCGAGGCCGTTTTTGTCAGAGATCTGCTTGAAAACCGCTGCGGCGTTCTTACCGATGGGATTGGTGATGGCGGAAAGATCAGCGGCGATCGGGACGCCGCCGGCATTGCCGAGTTCAGCTTGGTACTTCGGCGACAAGGTCAGGCTGATCCACTCGGCGGCGAGATCGGGATTCTTGCTACTTTTGGGAACGACCCAGAGATTGCCTGTCGAGCCGACCGAATATTTCGGTGTCGGAATGACGAACTGACCCCACTTGAAGTCCTTGATGGTCGAGGCAAAGGTGCCGAGATTCCACGTGCCCGAGACGTACATCGGTGCTTTGCCCGAGGTAAAGAGCAGAGCTGCATCCGGGTCCTTCATGCCCGTGGAGTCCTTGCTGATGTAGCCCTTGCTGACCCAGTCGACCAAGGTCTGGGCCGCATAGAGGTAGGGCGCGCCGTCGAGAGGCGCCTTCAAACCCTGATAATTCTGGATCCAGGCGTCATCGGCCTTGGTGTAGGCGAGAGAGGCAAGCAAGTGCTGGCCACTGGTGTCGATGGCGCCGAGCGCGAGGGGCGTCAGACCTTTCTGCTTGAAGGCTTCCAAGTCAGCGACCCACTCTTCAAGCGTGGTCGGCGGCTTGAGGCCTGCCTTTTCGAACATGTCAATATTATAGAAGCACGAAACATATTCGCCGAAGACAGAAACGCCCCAAACAGGGCCAGAGCCATAGATTCCCTTTTCGTCATAACGGCTGAGGACAAAATCGCCTTCGTTAAGGATCTTGTCCCAGCCCTCCTTCTTCACGTAGGCATCCAGATTGGTCAGCAATCCCTGGCTTGCAACCAGGCCAGCGGTCGCATTGCCCTTATTGTACTCAAGCACGTCGGGGGCCTGATCGGAATTGAGGATCATGCCGCCCGAGGCCTGCAACTGCTGAAATGTCTTTTGCTCAAAGCTGACGTTGATGTCCGGATGTTTCGCCTTGAACTCCTCGAGCGCCTTCTTCCAGACAATGCCCTGAGCCGTGGTCGGCTCCTCGAACCACCAGATCTTGAAGGTCTTCTGTTCGGCATGGCCGATCGATGTCATCAGCATCGCCGTGCCGAGCGCTAGCGCAAGTGTCGCAATTCTTTTCATGCCTTCCTCCCAAAAAAGCGGCTGCGCCGCGAAAAGACGAGTTAGTCAGTCATGGCGCCCCGCCCCGGCCTCCCAGCCCGGCGGCGCTCCATTTTAGTCGGTTGATCAGGGATCAACAATGAAATCTCCGCCCCGGCACTTCTTCAGATAGTTGAGCCCGTGAACCTGGCCAGTCATTTCGAGCTCGTCGCGATAGACCGGGTCGTGCCAGCCTTCGATGTCGATCGAGCCGGACCAGCCGGCGAGGCGCAACTCGGAGATGATGTCGGTCCAGTTGCTGTCGCCGAAGCCCGGCGTGCGCATGAAGACGAATTTCTCCTTGCCGAAGATGCCGTGTTCCTTGATGACCTCCCAGCGGATGGTCGCGTCCTTGCCGTGGACGTGGAAAAACTTGTGCGCCCATTTGCGGATCTGCGGCATGGGGTCGATCAGATAGACCATCTGATGGCAGGGTTCCCATTCCAGCCCGATATGATCATCCGGCGTTTCGTTGAAGATCAGCTCCCAGGCATCCGGATTGTGGGCGATATTCCAGTCGCCGCTCGCCCAGTTGCCGTCCATGGCGCAATTCTCGAAAGCGATCTTGACGCCCTTGTCGGCCGCCCGTTTGGCCAGCTCGCTCCAGATTTGTCTATAGCGCGGCAGGCTGTCGGTCAGTGGCTTGCCGCGGACGCGGCCGGTGAAGCCGGCAACGCAGGTGGCGCCGAAATGATGGGCATTGTCGATGCAATCCCTCCAGCCCTGCAGCGTCTCGAGATCGATTGCGCTCTCTTCCAGCGGATTGCCGAACATGCCGAGCGTCGAGATGGTGATGTCGCGGTCGCCGATCGCATCAAGGCAGCGCTTGCCGAGCTCGGCGAGGTTCTGCCCCTTGGTCGTCTGCCAGAAGAAAGGTTCGAAGCTTTCGAAGCCGAGGTCGGCAATCTGACCGATGCGCTGGGCGGCATCGCCCTTGTTGCCGCTGACCATGGTGCCGATGCGAATGGATTTTGCAGGGTTGCTCACGTCACGTCATCCTGTGCTGAATTTCGATGCGCCGGCCGGTCCTGGCGCTTTCGATCGCGCCGAAGACCATGGCAAGGCTCCTGATGTTGTCGGAATTGACGGTCTCGGGCTGCTTGCCGGTGCGGATCGCCGCGATGAAATCGGCGATGACGCTGGCGTGGCCGTGGGTTTCCTCGTGGTGTTCCGGACCGGGAACGTTTACGGAAGCAAAGCCGTGCAGAAGACCGGGCTCTTCACCGGCGACGGCGGCCTTGAAGCTCTCCTCACCGTCCCAGGTCAGCATTCCCTTCGAACCGACGAGACGCCACTGGCTTTCCCAGCTGGTGCGCTCGCCTTCGGCGCACCAGGAGCCGCGATAGGTGAAGACGATGTCGTCGGAAAATTCGAAGATTGCGTTTGCCGACGCGCCGTGCCGGTACCAGGAACCCTTCGGGTTGCGCTCGACGCAATAGACGGCGAGCGGCTTCCTGTCCGCGACGTAGCGGGCAGCATCGAAGGTGTGGATCGCCATATCGAGAAGCAGCACATTGTCCATCTCCTCGCGAAAGCCGCCGAAATGCGGCGCGAGGAAGAAATCGCAGTGAATGGCGGTGAGTTCGCCGATCGCACCACTGTCGACGAAACGGCGCAGGCGCCTGACCCCCGAAATGAAGCGACGGTTCTGGATGACGGCGTGGATGCGGCCGGTCTCTGCAGCGAGATCGATCAGCGCCGCGCCTTCGGCCAGCGAGGCCGCCATCGGCTTTTCGCTGAGCACATGGCAGCCGGCCTTGAGCGCGGTCGAAACGACATCATACCGGGCGGGCGGAATGACGATGTCGAAGACGAGATCGGCTTTCGTGGCGGCAATCATCTCCGACAGGTCAGAGCCGATGACGGCGTCTTCCAGACCGAACTCGGTGGCGAGCTTTTCCGCCGTCTCCCGGTTCAGGTCGACGAGGCCGACGATGGCGATGGAGTCGGCGAGTTGAGGGTGGGACGCGATGGCGCGCAACCAACCTTTGGACATAGCTCCGCACCCGCACAGAATGGCACTGAATTTCACGATTTCCTCCGAGGGAATGGCGCCAACTCTCCTCGTGACACGCATCCCGTAAACGTTTACGACTGTAGGCGAAAACATTTTACGCTGTCAATAGAGGCAAAATGCGAAAATGCGGACCGGAGGAAAAGCGTCAGCCATGAAAGGGATTCGCCAGCTTGCCGAGCACCTGGATATCTCGATCGGCACGGTCTCCCGTGCGCTGAACGGCAAGCCTGACGTCAACGAGGAAACCCGCCGGCGCGTGCTGGCGGCGGCCGAGGAGCTCGGCTATGTCGCCAATCAGTCGGGGCGAAGCCTCCGGCAAGGAGAGACAAAGGTCATCGGCCTGATGATCGAAGCGAGCCGGGAAGCAGTGGAAAATGCCGATAACTTCTTCCTCGGCGTCACAAGCGGCCTGCAGCATGTTTTTGCCCGGCACAAGCTCGACCTCCTGATGCTCCCCTGCCCTGCCGACGAGGATCCGCGCGAATATCTGAAGCGCATGGTGGCGCGGCGTGTCGTCGATGCGATGATCATCTCCAACACGCAGCGCATCGATCAGCGCATCGATCTTCTGTCGCGAGCAAAGATTCCCTTCGCCGCCGTCGGCCGCAGCCTTTCGGCCGGCAATTTTCCCTGGATCGACCTCGATTTCGAAGGCGTTGCCGAAGGTGCTGTCGAAAGGCTGGTCGCGCGCGGCCATCGCCGGATCGCGATCACGGCGCCCTCAAGCGAAGTCAACCTCGGCTACGTCTTTGTCGAGAGCTATCGCCGCACGCTCGAACGGCACGGCATTCCCTTTGACCCGTCGCTCGTCATTCGCGTCCAGTCGAGCGAACAAGGCGGGTATCAGGCAGCGCACGAACTGCTGCAACTTGAAGATCGGTCGACCGCAGTCATCCTGATTTATGAGCTGATGGCGATCGGCCTTTACCGACGCCTGGGGGAATCGGGCGTCTTGCCTGGCCGCGATCTCGCGGTGATCGGCTTCCGCGACGCCCCCCGTGCCCGCTTCCTGCAACCCTCGCTCAGTTGCTTCCGCATGTCGCTCTACGATCTCGGTATTGCGCTCGGCCAGATGCTGCTCGCCAACATGCCGGCCTATCGCGAATTCTATCCGGATGGCGGCGGCAACATCATTTGGCCGCTGGAACTGGTACCGGCGCAAAGCGATGCCTTTGAGGTCGAGAACCAGGCCTGAGCGCTGCGGCGGCCGTTCCCCTCACGTGATCGAACCGTAGGGAAGGGGCATGCCGGCATCTCGTCGCGAAGGTCATATTCGGCCCTTGATAATCGCGGCCTGGCAAGGCAGGAGAGTGACATCACGGAGATTAGATGCAGATGACGAGATTGGCGGATTCGCAAGGCCTGGAGATTTCGCATGAGGGGCATCGCACCCGTCTGAAATGGCACCGGCTGCGCAAGCGGTTTGCCGATCCCCTGTTCTCCGCCGAGGTGATGGCGGAGGGTTTTGCGGCAGGCGCCTCGATGGAACTCGATCTGCGCGTGCGCGCCGACGGCGGCTTCGTCGTGCTGCACGACAGGGAGCTTGAAGGTGAGACGACGGGCCGTGGACCAATCGCTGCGAAGAACGCTGCCGACCTCCGCGATACCAGGATGAAGGACGGCACCCGGCCGCTGATCCTCAGCGAGGATCTCGCCGATATGATGCGGGCAACGCATCCGGCCGCATTGCTGCAATTCGATATGAAGGACAATTACGAAGCTGTCGGCACCCGCGGCATCGAGCATCTTGCCAGGCATTTCCGCAATATCGCCGCCTCGGTGATTGTCAGCGGCGGCAGTCTCGACCTCATCGTGGCAGTCAAGGAAAAGCTACCGCATCTGCTGCGCGGCATCGATCCGACCGACAAGCTCTACGACATCAGGAAGGCCGGCGGCTGGAAAGCTGTCGAAACAGAATTGCGCGCCGATCTAAACGGCCCGACCGAGCCGGACACGGTCTATCTCCACTGGCCGCTGATCCTCAACGCCGCTAAAGAGGGGCTGGATATGATCGCGCTCTGCCAGGACCACGGCAAGCGCGTCGATGCCTGGACCTTCACGCTGAAGCAGCCGGAGGCTGGCTTCAGCGAAGAGGAGTGGCTGAATTTTTTGGCACTGATGGCACTCAAGCCGGATCAGATCACCACCGACGAAGCGCCGGCGACCGAGCGCGCCTGGCGCCGCCGCATTAACGGGTAACGGGTGCCAGTCCTTCGATGTCGAGGATGAAGGCGAATTCGTCGGCAAGCCCCGGCGAATAGGCGATGACCGGTCCGCCTTGCGCAAGCGATTTATCGACCGACGGCATGGCCACGATCGCGCCGGCCTCTTCGGCGATCAGCGCCCCTGCGAGCATGTCCCAGGCGTTGAGGTGGCGTTCGTAATAGAGGTCTGCCGCGCCTTCGGCGACGCGAAGGAGGTCGAGGGCGGCAGCGCCCATGCGGCGATAGTCCATTCCGCGCTCATGAAGTCGCTTGGAGAGCGCGAGATACTCATCGAAGCTCGTCTTGCGCGAATGACCGAGAATGACGAGCGCATTGGCCGGATCGGCAGTCGTCGCCGCATGGATCGCCAGTCCATCCTTGAAGGCGCCGCCGCCGCGTACCGCGTGAAATACTTTGTCCTCGGCAGCGTCGTAGACGACGCCGATCTCGACCTTGTCGCCGACGACAAAGGCGATCGAAACGCCCCAGTGGCGGAAGCCCCTGATATAGTTGGTCGTGCCGTCGATCGGATCGACGACCCAGGTGCCGGCCCCTTCCGATTGCCCGCCGCTCTCCTCTCCCATGAAGGTATCGTCGGGAAAGCGCGAGATGAGCCCGTGGCGGATCGCCTGCTCGGCCCTCCTGTCGGCGATGGTGACGAAGTCCTGCAATCCCTTGCTTTGGACGGCAAGAGTGCCGGGATCCGACTCGAGCCGAAACCCGGCCGTCTCCCGTCCGACCTCGAGCGCAACGGTAATCGCGGCCTCCGCCCGTGCGCGGATGGCAGCGGCGTCGAATGCGGCGTTCATCAGGCAGTCCTTCTTTTTATCAATGTCACCGGTGTGAATTCGACACGCGCCGTCAGCTCCGGTTCGGCCATCCGGCTTATCAACAGGTCGACGGTCTGTTCTGCCTGGAGGTCACAGGGTTGGCGGATGGTCGTCAGGTCGTAGGCGGTCCAAGCGGCCTGGGGAATGTCGTCATGGCCGATAATGGGGATCGGCGGCGCCTCGTCGCGGCCCCTGCCTTGCATGATGCGATCGATCACGCCGCAGGCCATGTAGTCATTGGCGCAGAACAGCCCATCGATGCCGGATGCGGCCAGGTCGGGCGCCGAATCATAACCGCTCCGGTAGTCATTGATTCTGACCTGCAGGAACTGCGCCTCGACGCCAAGCTGCTTGCAGTCGGCGATGAAGGTCTCGCTGCGACGTCGCGCGGTATAGGATTTGGCCGGGGCAGCCATCACGGCGGGCTGTCGCACGCCGCTGTCGATCAGGTGGCTGGCTGCCAGATGCCCGGCCATGCGGTCGTCAGAAATGATACGGTCGACCAAGGGAATGTCGTCGCCCTTGTTGATCAGTACGATTGGCACGCCTTCGGCCGCACATTGTTCGCAGATTTCGGTCGGCGGTGCGTCGGATGTGACAATGACGCCTGACACGGCGTAATGCAGCAATTGGCCGATGACCGTCGAGGTATCCGCCTCCTGTGAGGTCGGCAACAGGATCGGGCGGAAGTTACGGGCGAGCAGCGCCCGAGACAGATGCTCGATCTGCAGCGTGCGGAACGGGTTGTCGAAACCGGCGGCAACGAGACCGACGAGATCGGAGCGCTTGTTGGTGAGGCTTCGGGCAAGATAGTTCACTCGATAGCCGAGTTGCTTGGCGGCCTGATAGACCTTCTCGCGCGTTTTCGGCGAGACGCTGGCATCCGGCGTGAAGGCGCGCGACACGGCAGCGCGCGAGACGCCGGCCGCCCGCGCCACGTCGAAGGAGGTTGCCTTGCGCGGCCCCTTGTCCTTGTCAGCCAAGTGCTTTCTCCTTAATCGGAGGCGGCCGCATCAGATCGGGCAGATCGGTGCAGATGCCGAGAACCGGCAGTTTCATGAGGTCATCGAGAATGGTCCGCCGCTCCTCGTGCCAGAGCACGATCTCGCGGCCAGCCTCGAAGGCGCGGGCCATCAGCGCCTCGGTCACCAGATCCTGCGGGCGCTCCCCTGCCCTCTCCCAGCAGAGATGCAGAATATCCGCGCGGGCCTCCTCACCGAGAGCATGCGGATCGTGGCCGACACGGATCAGCACCGAGAGCGGAAAATCGCAGGCCGCGTCCCTGAGTTCGCGCACCTGCGCGGTATCGAAGGAACCAAGGCAGGCAAAGCGCTGGTTCATTTCGACAAGGTGCCGCCAGCATCGGATGCCCGTCCCCGGCGCCTTGAGTTCGACATAGAGGCCAGTCCCGGTCTCTCGGGCGAGAGCGGCGACCTCCGAAAAGGTCGGCACGTCGACGCCGTCAAGGCCGGCGAGCTCAGCCGCCGTCATTTCCGATATACGTCTGTCGATGCCATAGACCCGCTGCAGATGGTCGTCATGCGAGACGACCACCACGCCGTCAACGGTCAGCTGCGTGTCGAGCTCCCACATCTCCGCGCCGAGTTCGGCCGCGCGGCGGAAAGCGGCGAGGGTGTTTTCGCGTTCGTGGCCGCTGGCGCCGCGATGGCCGATGCAGAAGGGAAGCCGGCCCTTGGCCGTCGGCCAGCCGTAACGTTGGAAGAAGGCTGAAAAATCGCGGGTCATCAGAGCCTCGTTCCGTTCTCGTCGAAGACGAACACGCCGCGGCTGTCGATGCCCCAGGCGACATCGTCGCCGACGTGAACATCGTTGCGCGCCGGCTGGATCGAGCGCAGCAGCGGCCCGCCGGCAACACGCACGTCGTAAAGGTTTTCTCGGCCTTGTGTTTCGGCGAAGGTGATCTTGCCGGACACGGTGACGTCGCCCGCAGGCGTAAAATGCTCCGGCCGGACGCCGAGCATCAGCTTGGCGCCTTCGGCGGCGCCGATGGCTCTCGGCAACGGGACCCGGACCTCACTTTCCGGGATTGCGAAGGCGCCCTTGTCCATGACGCCGCGCAGGAAGGTGATCGGCGGATTACCGAGGAAGCCAGCAACGAAAGCGGTCTTTGGATCGTTGTACATCTCGGCCGGTGTGGCGATCTGGACGATCTCGCCCTCCTTCATGATGGCGATGCGGTCGCACATGCTCATCGCCTCCACCTGGTCATGGGTGACGAGGATGGCGGTGATGCCGGTCTCTCGCTGCAGGCGGCGGATCTCCGAGCGCATTTCGAGGCGCAGCTTGGCGTCGAGATTGGCGAGCGGCTCGTCGAGCAGCAGCACGTCGGGTTTGCGGATCAGCGCGCGGGCCAGCGCCACGCGCTGCTGCTGGCCGCCGGAAAGCTCGGCCGGCCGCCGGTCCATCAGCTTGCCGATCTGCACGAGGGTCGCGATGCGATCGACCTCTTTGCGGATCTCGGCGGCAGGCATGCCCTTGACCTTCAGGGGGAATCCGATGTTTTCGGCAACCGTCATGTGCGGGTAGAGCGCATAGGACTGGAAGACGACACCGACATTGCGGGCCTGGCTCGGGAGATCCGTGACATCCCGCTCGCCGAAGAGGATGCGCCCGCCGGTCGGCCTGTGAATGCCGCAGACCGCAAAAAGCGTCGTTGACTTGCCGCAGCCGGACGGTCCGAGCAAGGCCAGCATCTCGCCGCCGGCGACTTCGAGCCGCATGTTCTCGATGACCTTGGTGGAGCCGAAGCTCTTCGAGAAATTGTCGAGGAGGATGCGCATCAACCTTTGCTCCCGCCGCCGTAGATGTTCATGAGGTATTTGTTGAAGAGCGCGTAAACGATCAACACCGGAATCAGGTAGAAGAGGCCGACCGCCTTGAACATGTTGAAGTCATAATTGTTATCGTCGGCGAGGAAGCCAGCGAGATAGACCGACAGCACCTGCACCTGATTGCCCGGCGCCAACACCTGCGGCAGGATGAACTCGCCCCAGCCGGAGAGGAAGGAGAACAGGCCGAGGGCCATGATGCCGGGCTTGACCTGCGGCAGCACCAGGCTGCGCCAGACCCTGAAACGCGAAGCGCCATCAACGACGCCGGCCATTTCGATTTCCCAGGGCACGGTATCGTAGAAGCCCTTCATCAGCCAGATGCCGAGCGGCAGGTCGATCGCCGCCTTCACCAGGATGACGCCGATCAGCGAGTTATAGAGGCCGATCATCTGCAGCACGATGAAGATGGCGATGATCAGCGTTACCGACGGGAAGGCGTGCAGCACCATGACGCCGGCAAGGAAGAAGCCGCGTGCCGGCACGTTCAGCCGAGACAGCACATAACCGGCCATCGAGGAGACGAGCAGCACCAGACTGGTGGTGCAGGCCGAAAACAGCAGCGTATTCAGGGTCACGTGCCAGATGTTCGCCTTGCCCGCCGTTGTCTGCCACAGGAAACGCCAATGGTTGAGCGTCAAGCCGGAGGGCAACAAGGCGTCCGGCGGCTTCACCGTGACGGTGTCGAGGAAGAGATAGACATACATCAAGAGCAGCGGCAGGCTGACGATGGTCAGCGCCGTCAGGACAGGCCAGCCGCGATAATTTGCCGAGGGCTGCGAGCGTTCGGCCATGGTCAATCCTCGATCAAGGGCTTGGCGACAAGCGTGCCATAGTTGAAGACGCGCAGATAAAGCAGCGACAGCACCACGCCGATGACGACGAGCACCAGCGCCATGGCGGCACCCAGTCCGTATTCGAGATTGCCGGCATAGTTTCTGAGTGCGGTGTGATAGGCGGAGAGCGCCCAGACCTCGGTCGCGTTGCCCGGCCCGCCATTGGTGGCGAGCAGGATTTCATTGAAGGAGGCGAGCAGCGACAGCGTCTGATAGCAGGTGACGAAGAGGATCGGCCAGCGCATCTGGGGCAGGATGATGTAGCGGATCTGCTGCCAGCGTGAGGCGCCGTCGACCTCGCTCGCATAGAACTGGCTCTTCGGGATGGCCTTCATCGCCGACGAGAACACCAGCATGCCCATCGAGGCGCCGATGAAGCCGTTGATCAGCACGACGAAGAACCAGGCATTATAGGCGGTATCGAGCAGATAGTTCTTCGGGGGGTAGCCGAACTTGCCCATCAGGATGGAGATGAAGCCGCTGTCCCAGGCGAGCCACTTCCACAGCATGACGTAGATGACGACGGGCGTGATGCGCGGCAGGAGCCAGATGCCGCGAAAGATCGAGGCCGGCGTCGGAGGCATGTAATGCGTCCAGATGGCAAGCAGCAGCGCATAACCGACGTTGAAGAGCATCAATACTAGCGCGACATAGAGAACGGTATTGAAAAGCACACGCGCCATGTCGGGCGAGCTGGCCATGCGTGAGAAATTGTCGGTCGTCCAGGTCCAGCCGGTATAGGTGGTCTTGGCGACGGTTTCCTTCTGCTCCGGCGTCAGCTTGAAACCCAGACCGTCCAGCGACGAAAACAGCTGTTCCTTGCTGTCGAAGCGCGTGTTGAGGACGGAGCGGTTGAACTGTTCGGAGATATGTTTGACCTCACGCGTCGAAGGGCGTTCGGCAAGATCCTTGATCATGCGTTCGACCTCGCGCCGCGTCGCAAAGATCTCGCCGGCGTGTTTGGCGCGCAACTCCGCCGCGATCGCAGGCGCAAGGCCGAGGCCCTCCACGGCCTTGAGGCCGGCTTCGTCGATCGTGTAGCGCGGCTCGGCCATCTCGGCCGCGATCTCCGGCATCGCCGATTTCAGCGTGATCAGCGAATTAGGTGCGATCTGATAGACGCCCCCTGAAATGCCAGTCGCCGTGGTCATGTTGGTCATGGAGAAGACTGCCGTCAGAACGACCGGCATCAGGAAAAACAGCACGATCATGACCGCCGCAGGCGCGATCATCACCAGTCCGAGCGTTCTGGACGTTTTCATGGAAGCCTCCTCGAAGGGATCGATCGGGCGGCGGGGTTGCCGCCGTCCGGAGGGATGCTTCGATCTCAGCGGATGACGATCTTGTCACCGAGCGTGCTTTTCAGCTCGCTTTCGGCATCGCCGATGGCGGCGTCGACGGTCTTGGCGCCGGTCCAGGAAGCTTCGAGGTTCTTCCACATGATGTTCCAATAGGTGCCGAAATCGGAATTGTTCGGCATCGCATTGGCATGCGGCAGCAGCCGTTCGGTGGCTTCGCGGGTCCAGCGGTCAGCCGAGTAAAAATCCACTTCAGACTCCGCCTCAGAAATGCCGAGATGGGCTGACTTGACCGCATGCAACGCATTGATGCGCGGCTCCGAGGCGATCGTGATCAGCTTGGCGGCGATATCGGTGTCCTCCTTGTCGTGGCCTGCGGTCAGGAGGTAGACGAGCGGATGCGTCAGCGTGTTGGCCTTGCCCCCTTCGCCGGCCGGGATCAGCGTGAAGATCACGTTGCCGAAGAAATCCTTGAGGCCTTCCTGATTGACGAGTCGGGCATAGTGCCAGGTGCCGCCGTCCCAGATGCCGGCCTTGCCGGTGGCGACTTCCTTCCACCACTGGTCGCCCGGCATGCCGATGTGGTTCTTCTTGGTGACGCCTGATTTAACAGCGTCGGCGAAGAACTGGTAAGTGCGTGCCATCGCAGCCTTGTCGAAAACAAGCTTGCCGCCTTCTTCCATCGTGCCGCCGAAGCTGGTGTAGAACTGCCAGTAATCCGGACCGTTGCTGGTGCGCGGATAAAAGCCGTAGCCGGGCTGGACGAGGCCCTTGTCCTGCATCTTCCTGGCGTCTTCGAGCAGGTTCTTCATCGTATACTTACCGTCCTGCACGTTCTGCGGCAGGGCGTCGAGATCGGCGTCACTGTAGCCGATCGCCTTCATATACGGTTTCCAGAAGAACATCGGCCGGGATTCGGCATCCTGCGGGATGCCGTAGACGGTGCCGTTGTAGGAGGCGATCTTCAGAAGATTTTCGTAGATGCCGTTGAGCGGCCAGGAGTCGAGGTCGACATAATCTTCGATCGGGACGATCAGGCCGGATTGCGACCAGGGCGCGATGTCCTCATGGCCGCTTACGACGATGTTCGGGGCGGTCTTGGCTTCTGCGGCAAGGGTCAGCGCCTGTTTGAAGTCTTCCCAGGCGCTATAGGGCTTTTTCTCGACGGTGATTTTCAGGTCTTCGCCCTTGAGGGCGGCTTCGCGCTGCAGCTGCTGCGCCGCGATCTCGATGGCATCGAGACGATAGACGTCGTTCGGGCCGGTGCCCCCGGCCCAGACGCTGATGGTAACATCCTTGGCGAATGCAAATACGGAGGTCGAGGCCAGGATGGCAGCCGCGATCGTAAGGGATTTCAACGTCGGCAAAATGGTCATCTTCTTCATCTCCCCAGAAGAGCAGTGTGAAGCCTCTTGACGGGTCATCACTGGTGTTGACGACCGCTTCGAGAGCCCGCGAAACGTGACAAGTCCCGCTCTATTGGCTTGATGTAACGGTCGAATGACAAAATTGAGCACGTGTGCAAAAATTATTATGACGATGTGCGCGGGACTTGCAAGCGGCAGTGTTAGACGGGCATCTTTTGTGCTTCAAATTGCGGCTTTCCTGGTCTAGCATCGCCTCATGAGCCTTGAATCCGTCCGCGCCTTCCTCCGTGCTCACGCACCCGATATCGACATCATCGAAACCGCCGAGAGTTCCTCGACGGTTGCCCTTGCCGCCGAAGCCCATGGCGTCGAGCCCGCCCAGATCGCCAAAACGATCTGTCTGCGCGTCGGCGAACAGATGATGCTGGTGGTCGCCGGCGGTACGGCGCGGCTCGACAATCGCAAGTTCAAGGACACTTTCGGGGCCAAGGGGCGCATGCTCGATGCCGAAGAGGTCGTGGCGGTCACCAGCCATCCTGTCGGCGGCGTCTGCCCGTTCGGCCTGCCCGCGCCGCTGCCGATCTATTGCGATATTTCGCTGAAACGTTTCGATGAAGTCGTACCGGCGGCCGGCTCGACCAATTCGGCCGTGCGCATCGCTACGGGACGGCTGGCCGAGCTCACCGGCGCCAGTTGGGTCGATGTTTGTCAGTAAAACACTCGCAAAACTTCAAACAGAAGAAAGACGACCTATATTCTATCCCGACATGCCGTGATTGTGCATGACAGGAGACCAGGAATGCCGAGTGCCGTTTCGCGTTTTGCCAAGATGGCGGCCATTGCCGTACTGACGAGCGCTACCGTTTTTGCCACGATCAGCGATGCCGATGCGCGACGCGCCGGCGGCTTCGGCGGGTTCGGAAGCCGTGGCACCCGCACTTTCAGCGCGCCTCCGGTTACCCGTACGGCGCCTGCCCCGGCTGCCCCCATCGAACGATCGATGACGCCGCGCCCGCAAACGACGGCACCCTATAGCACGCAGCAGCCCGGCTACGCCCAGCAGCGCCCGGGTTTCTTCAACGGCTTCGGCCGTTCGATGATCGGCGGGCTGATCGCCGGCGGTCTCCTCGGCATGCTGCTCGGCCAGGGTTTCGGCGGCGGCTTCGGCTTCCTCGGCATGCTGCTGCAGATCGCTTTGATCGGCGGCGCCGTCATGCTTGCCATGCGTTATTTCGCCAACCGCCGCCAGCCTTCTTACGGCGCCAGCGGTCAGAGCCGGTCCTACGGCCAGTCCGTTAAAATGTCGCCCACGAACTCTTCGTCGTTCCAGATCCCGGCGATCGGCTCGGGCGCCGGTTACGGCGGACTGCCGCGCGGCAATCGCTTAAGCGACGAGATCGGGCTGGTCCAGGCTGATCTCGACCAGTTCGAGGAGTTGCTGACGAGCGTGCAGACCGCTTACGGCGCCGAAGATTACGGCGCGTTGCGCCGGCTGACGACGCCCGAGGCCATGTCCTACCTTGCCGAGGAACTGGGAGAAAACGCCACCAACGGCGTGCGCAACCGTGTCTCCGACGTCAAGCTGCTGCAGGGCGATATTGCCGAGGCCTGGCGCGAGAACGGCCAGGAATATGCGACGCTCGCTATGCGTTATTCCTCGATCGATGCGATGGTCGAACGCGACAGCGGTCGCGTCGTTTCCGGCGACGACCGCCGTCCGAGCGAAAGCACCGAGATATGGACCTTCGTGCGCAGGCCGGGCGCGGACTGGAAACTCGCCGCGATCCAGGGCACCGGGCAGCGCGCCGCTTAAAGAAGGCTCTTATTCACGCCGCCCAGGCTGTCAATCAGCTTGGGCGGCATCTTCAATTCACCGCGACCGGCTTGGAGCGCATGCGGGAGACCGTCTCGCGCTCCGCCCGTTTGCAGCGCATCGGCGGCAGGCCGCGATCCATCAGGTCCATGTCCTCGAGCACCATGTCGCCCATCTTCTTGAAGGCGCTGTCGAGCGCTCCGGCCCGGTGCGCCGAGCGGATGAAGCCCTTCAGGCTGCGTACCGGATGATCAGGCGGCAGCGGCTCTTCAGGGTAGACGTCGCTTGCCGCGACGATATGGCCTGACGAAACGGCCGCCATCAATGCGTCGAAATCGACAACGTCGGCGCGGCTGAGCAGGATGAAGGCCGCTCCCCTGCGCATGCTGGAAAAGGCCTCGGTACCGAGAAATCCCCTGTTTTCGCTGGTGACGGCTGCGACGACAAAGACGAAATCGCTCTTCGTCAGGACATCCTCCAGGCTTGCGGGCTCGACGCCGTTTTCTTCGAGGATCGAGCGGGGCAGCCAGGGATCGAAGACCCGGATGCGCGCCCTGAAACCGGACAGCAAGCGGCGCAGCGCTCTGCCGAGATCGCCGAAGCCGACAATGCCGATCTCGGAACCGGCGATCAGCCGCGCGCTCGCATTGCCCTCCCCGCCCCAGAGCTCGCTGCCCTGGCGAAAGGCCACGTCGGCATCGACGATGCCGCGCGCCAGGGCCAGCGCAAAGCCGAGACCGATTTCGGCCACCGGCTCGGCGAAAACCTGGCCCGTCGTCACGACATGGATGCCGCGCTCGAACAGCACGTCATAGGGCATGTTGTTGAGAAGATTGCTCTCGACGTTGAGGATCGAGCGTAGAGCCGGCATTCTGGCGAGCGTTTCCGCCGAGAGCGGCGGCTGACCGATCACATAGCGCGCTCTGCCGAGAATTTCGTCGCCAAGCCCGGCGATGTTCTTCGGATCGGCTTCGACAACTTCGTATTTCGCCTGCAGTTCGGCGCGTGCCTTATCGCTGAAGATCAGATCGAGCGTGCGCGGCTCGGGCGCGCTGATTGCCAGCGGTCGTTCGGCATTTGTCATCGGCATCTCCTCCGTCGCGGCGGCTTGCGTTGCCGGCTGGAGAATTGATAACCTCCGACCGCGGCCGTTTCCAGTTGGTGGACGAGAAATTGCAGAGCGAACCGCGCACCGGTGCTGATCATGAGTGGCCGAAGCAATGGAAAGCGGCATTTGCCTATCAGATAAGCAATTGAATTCTCTGGCTATTCGTGGCTTTTCTGTTGACGGTCCGAACTGCCTGAATTAGCTTGAGGCATCCCGGCAGGAAGTCGAAGAATTGCAAAGGAAACGAACCATGAAGTCAGTACTTAAGAGCGGCCTGCTTGCCTTGGCTGCCGCAGCGCTACCGGCTGTCGCTTCCGCCCATCCTGCCGTCGGCGACGCTGCCGGCTTCAGCCACGGCTTTGCTCATCCGATCTCCGGCCTCGATCATGTCCTTGCCATGGTGATGGTCGGTGTGGTTGCTTTCCAGCTCGGCGGTCGCGCCATCTGGCTCTTGCCGTTGACCTTCGTCCTGATGATGGCATTTGGCGGTGCTCTCGGCGTTGCCGGCGTTGATCTTCCCTTCGTTGAGACAGGCATTGCGCTTTCCGTCGTCGTTCTGGGGGGCATGATTGCAATCAATGTCAGGGCGCCGCTGGCTACGGCGCTCGGCATGGCGGGTCTCTTCGCCATCTTTCATGGCCATGCGCACGGCGCCGAAATGCCGGACGACGCTGCCGGCGCCGCCTATGCTGCCGGCTTCATGATGGCAACCGGACTGCTGCATGGCGCCGGCCTCGCGCTTGGCTGCGTGATCGGCCGCGCCGGCGAACGCCAGGGCGTTTTCGTCACGCGGGCGGCCGGCGGCCTTGCCGCCATCTCGGGACTGGGCATCCTGGCCGGTCTGATCTGATCTGTCCGCATTTCGGCAAGAAGCCGATACGCAGCTAACGCACCTCGCTCGGACAATTACGCTCGGCATGCGCGATGCAATGCCGGACATAGTTTTCGCATTATTGCGCTGACGAACCGCGGAGTTGCGCCGCGTAATCCGCTGCGGTCAATACCACGCGTGAATTGACAATATCCAAATTGACGCAGGCACCTCTTGCTGATTGTCGGCGGGAGGTAAAGCTCTGTATAGTGATTTCAGAAATTTCTGAAATCACAGACTCAACGGAAATTGACATGAACCTTCCGCCTCTCGTTCAGTCCTTTGTTCTCCATTTCGGGGAAATGGGATCGCGCTGGGGGATCAATCGCACAGTCGGTCAGATCTACGCCCTGCTATTCGTCTCCCCCGCCTCGCTCTGCGCCGAGGAGATCGCCGATTCCCTCAGCATCTCGCGCTCCAATGTGTCGATGAGCCTGCGCGAGCTGCAGGCCTGGAATCTCGTCCTTCTCAAACACAAGCCGGATGATCGCCGCGATTTCTTCACCACACCCGATGATGTCTGGCAGATATTGAGGACGCTTGCCGAGGAGCGGAAGAAACGGGAGGTCGACCCGACGCTGTCGGTTTTGCGCGAAATCCTGATGCAGCGCCCGGCAAGCGAAACCGAGCGCTATGCGCAGGAACGCATGGGCGAGATGCATACGCTGATCGAACAGCTGACGCATTGGTATGAAGACGTAAAACAACTTGAAACGGAAAGGCTCGCGACGCTACTCTCGCTGGGCGCGAAAGTGACAAAGCTTCTGGAGGCCAAGGACCGAGTCATCTCGCTCGGCCGCAGCCGCCGGCCGAATCCTGCGAACAAGAGTTAGCGGCATGGGCACTGCTTTCTTCGACGCGACAAACGAAGCGGATGGACGGCCGCGGGCTGGAAAGGTCGCGACACCACGCGCCGATGCGGGCAAAGGCCGGCTGCGCAATGCGGCGATGCTGCAGGCGCTGGCCGCCGTCATCTGGATCCCGCAGGCTGCGCTGCTGGCCGTCTCGGTTGGCCGTCTCGCCGGCGGCGGCGGGCAGCATGACGTTCTCTGGCCGGCCTTTGGCATTCTCGTTCTCGGATTGGTAAGAAGCTGTCTCGACGCGGCTGGGGGGCGCCTGGCCTTCCGCGCCGCGCGGAGCGAACTCAGCCGAAAGCGGCAGGCGGCGGCCGCTTCCCTCTCCTTGGCGTCGCCGGTCGACCGCGGCCGGCCGGCATCCGGCAAAGCCGCGAGTGTCATCGGCGAACAGGCTGAGCTCATCGTGCCCTATCTCGCCCGTTTCCAGCCGGCGCGGGTGAAAGCGAGCCTTGTGCCGCTCGTCATCCTTGTCTTTATCCTCGCCGTCTCCTGGATCGCCGCGCTGGTCCTGCTGTTTGCCGCGCCGCTGATTCCGATCTTCATGGCGCTGATCGGTTGGCGCGCCCAGGCGGCCAGCGAAAAGCAGCTTGTGGCGACCGGCGATCTCAACGGCTTCCTACTCGACCGCCTGCGCGGACTGACGACGATCCGTGCTCTGGATGCGGTCGATACAACGGCCCTGCGGCTGCGTCGCGAGGCGGAATCGCTGCGTGCGCGCACTATGTCCGTGCTGAAGATCGCCTTTCTGTCCTCGGCCGTGCTCGAGCTTTTGGCAGCGCTCGGCGTGGCTATGGTTGCCGTCTATGTCGGCTTCAGCCTGCTCGGCGAAATCCGTTTCGGCACTTGGACAGGACGGCTTGACCTGACAGAGGGACTGTTCATGCTGCTGCTGGCGCCGGCCTTCTTCGAGCCGCTGCGCGAACTCTCGGCCGTCTGGCACGACCGGGCGGCGGGGGAAGCGGCGCTGAAAGGCCTGGACGCGCTTGCCGCCGAAGGTCTGTCCATTCGAGGATTGGCCGAACCGGCGGCTCTCGCCAGCACCGAGGCGCCCGGCATCCGACTTGAAAATCTCGCCTTTGGTTACGGCGCCGACGAGCCGCTGATCCTCGACCGCTTCAACCTCGATATCGCCGCCGGCGAACATCTGGCGCTGCTTGGTGCCAGCGGCTCCGGCAAGTCAACGCTTCTTTCGCTGATAGCGGGAATGGCGCCCTGCGTCGGTGGCCGCATCGTCATCGGTGGCATCGAGCTTGGGGATGACACCGTCGCCACGCTGCGGGGCGCGATGGCTTGGATCGGCCAAAAGCCGCATATCTTTGCCGGTACCATCGCAGGCAATATCGCACTCGGCAGGCCTGGTATCTCGCGCGGCGACGTGGCGGACGCGCTTGCCGCCGCCAGCCTCGGAAAGGTTGCCGACGCTTATGGGGGCCAGCCGCTCGGCGAAGGCGGGATCGGTCTTTCCGGCGGCGAGGCGCTGCGGCTTGCGATCGCACGCGCTGCTTGCAATCCTGATCTGAAGATCATTCTGGCCGACGAGCCGACCGCGCATCTCGACGCGGACACGGCGGCTGATGTGACCGAGACCTTGCTCGCGCTGGCGCGGGGTCGTACCCTCATCGTCGCGACACATGATCCGCTGCTCGCCGCCCGCATGCACCGCGCCATCCGCATCGATGCGGATTTCGCCATGAGGGAGGCGGCTGAATGAGCTTCTTTGTTGCAGACATCAAGCCGATCCTTCGTCTGTTCTTGGCCGAACGTCGACGCGCGTTGTTTGTCGGCGCCGTGCTTTCGGCGGCAACGGTGACGGCAGGGGTCGCGCTGCTCGGACTCTCCGGCTGGTTCATCACCGCCACTTCCCTTGCCGGGCTATCGGCCGCGGCCGCCATGACCTTCGACGTTTTCGCACCGGCCGCCGGCATCCGCCTGCTCGCCGTCGTCAGGACGGCGGCACGCTACGGCGAGAGGCTTGCGACCCATGATGCAACACTCGGCGTGCTTGCCGCGCTGCGCGAAAGACTGTTTCGCGGCTTTGCCGAACCGGGTGCTGCCCGTGCTCTGGCGCACCGTCCGGCGAGACTGCTGTTCCGGCTGACGGGCGATATCGATGCGCTTGATTCCCTCTATCTCCGAATTCTCGTGCCGGCTGCTGTCGCGATCGGCGCAACACTGACTGCGAGCGTGGTGCTGGGCCTGATGCATCCCCCGTTCGGCCTGTGTTTCGGCCTCTTTCTCGCCGGAGCCGGCCTTGGCCTGCCATTGATCGCGGGCCGCGTTGCGCGCAAACCCGCCCGCAGGCGTGCCCATGGCATCGAGGCGCTGCGGTCACGGACGATCGATCTCGTCGCCGGCCAGACCGACCTGCTGATGGCCGGCCGGCTCAAGGCGCAGAGGAGCGCCATCGCGGATGCCGACAGTTACGCGGCTCAAGCCGATGATCGGTTGAACCGTGTCGAAACCGGTCTGACATTCGGTTTCGGCCTCGTCTCCACGCTCCTGCTGACGGCATCGCTGCTCACGGTGGCCGCGCTTACGGAAACGAAAGCGATTAGCGCGCCGATCGCAGCCCTCGGCCTGCTCGTCGCCTTCGCGGCGGTCGAACCCTTCGCGGCGCTCCGCCGCGGGGCTCTGGAACTCGGCCGAACGCTGCTGGCCGCAAAGCGGATCGCACCGCGGCTTGCCGTCGCTGATGAGACCCAACCGCCAGCGACGCCGCTGCCGGGACACGCCTTTTCTCTGGCTGGCGTGTCCGCCTTCCATGAGAATTCCGCCGTGCCGGCGCTGGAGGACATCGACCTGGTGCTCAAGCAGGGCGAACGCCTTGCCGTCATCGGCAGCAGCGGCGCCGGCAAGTCGAGCGTGCTCGCTCTGCTTTCCCGCGAGTTGCCGGCAAGCGCAGGAAGCGTCGCCGCGATGAGGGCGACCTTGCTGACGCAACGGACGGAACTCTTCGAGGATAGCCTGCGCGGCAACCTTCTTCTTGCGAACCCGGATGCGAGCGAGGACCGCCTTCGCGAAGCGCTCGCCGCCGCCGGCCTGCTTGCCGATATCGAGGCCATGCCAAAGGGGATCGACACAAGGCTCGGCGAGTGTGGGCTCGGACTTTCGGGCGGCCAGTCGCGCCGGCTGGCGCTTGCCCGGCTGTTCCTGCGCGACACGCCGCTCTGGCTGCTCGACGAGCCGACCGAAGGCCTCGACGGCGCCACCGCTCGCGATGTGCTCTCACAGCTGTCGTTAATGGCGGCAGGCCGCTCGCTGGTGATCGCCACGCATATCCGCCGCGAGGCTGCGGTTGCCGACCGCATCGCCGTCATCGAGGGCGGCCGTATTTCGGAAGTTTCGCGCCGTGGGGAGGCGGCGTTCGAAAAGGCGCTCGACCGGCTTCGATCGGACTGAGCAAGACCCGCATGCCCTCACCCGCCGGCCGGCGCTGAGGAACGCTCCGTACCCCGTGGGACCGTGGGAGAAAGACAATGGAACTAGATATCGTAGCACTTTCGCGCTTCCAATTCGCGCTGACGGCGCTTTACCACTTCCTGTTCGTGCCGCTGACGCTCGGCCTGTCCGTGCTCCTGGCGATCATGGAAACCGTCTATGTGATGACCGGCCGCCAGATCTGGCGGCAGATGACAAAATTCTGGGGCACGCTGTTCGGCATCAATTTCGTGCTCGGCGTCGCCACCGGCATCGTCATGGAATTCCAGTTCGGCATGAACTGGAGCTATTACAGCTATTATGTCGGCGACATCTTCGGCGCGCCGCTGGCGATCGAAGGCTTGATGGCCTTCTTCCTGGAGGCCACCTTCGTCGGGCTGTTCTTCTTCGGCTGGGACAAGCTGTCGAAGGTCGGCCATCTCGTCGCCACCTGGGCTGTGGCGCTCGGCTCGAATTTTTCCGCCCTTTGGATTCTCATAGCCAATGGCTGGATGCAGAACCCGGTGGGATCGGCACTCAATCCGCAGACGATGCGCATGGAGATCACAAGCTTCTTCGACGTCGTCTTCAACCCGGTCGCCCAGGCGAAATTCGTTCATACCGTGTCGGCAGGCTACGTCTGCGCTTCGATCTTCGTGCTCGGCGTCTCGGCCTGGTATGTGCTGAAGGGCCGGCAGATCGAGCTTGCCAAGCGTTCGATGACGGTCGCCGCCTCCTTCGGTCTTGCCTCGGCGCTGTCCGTCGTCGTGTTGGGTGACGAGAGCGGTTATCTGGCAACCGAAAACCAGAAGATGAAGCTCGCCGCGATCGAAGGCATGTGGAAGACGGAGCCGGCTCCGGCCGCCTTCACCGCCTTCGGCTTTCCGGATCAGGAAGCGCGCGAAACACATTTCGCCGTGCATATCCCCTGGGTCATGGGCTTGATCGGCACACGATCGCTGACGACGGAAATACCCGGAATCGATAAGCTCGAACAGCAAGCCGAAGCCCGCATCCGCGGCGGCATCAGAGCTTACGATGCGCTTATGCAGATCCGCGCAGCGCCGACGCAGGATCAGGTTGCGCAGGAAGTGCGCACCTCCTTCGAGGATCTCGGCCATGATCTCGGTTATGCCCTTCTGCTGAAGCGTTATGTCGACGATCCCCGCCAGGCGACCGACGCGCAGATCGTTCAGGCGGCGCGTGATACGATCCCGCATGTGCCGACCCTCTTCTGGTCCTTCCGCATCATGGTTGGGCTCGGCATCTTCTTCATCCTGCTTACATCAACCTTCTTCTGGCTATCGGCGCGGCGCCATCTCGACAAATATCCGCTGCTGCTGCGGATTGCCATGCTGGCGATCCCGCTTCCCTGGGTCGCCATCGAGCTCGGCTGGGTCGTCGCCGAATTCGGCCGCCAGCCCTGGGTGATCGAAGGCGTGCTGCCGACGGCGGCAGCCGTCTCCAGCCTCGGCGCCGGCACCGTGCTTCTGACGATCATCGGTTTTGCCGCGCTCTACACGGTTCTGATCGTCATCGAGATGGGTCTAATGATCAAGGCGATCCGCCAGGGACCGGAACCGGACGACGCGCCGGAAGCCGTGCTGATTTCCGAAACCCTCGTCCCGGCCGCGGAGTGACCTGTCATGATCCTTCACGAACTCCTCGATTATGAAACCCTGCGCGTCATCTGGTGGCTGCTGCTCGGCGTCTTGCTGATCGCCTTTGCGACGACCGGCGGCTTCGACCTCGGCGTCGGCACGCTCCTGCCCTTCGTCGCCAGGACCGATACGGAACGGCGCCTGGCAATCAACACCATCGGCGCAACCTGGGAAGGCAACCAAGTCTGGTTGATTCTCGGCGGCGGCGCCATCTTCGCCGCCTGGCCGCCGCTTTATGCAGTCTCCTTCTCGGGCTTTTATCTCGCAATGTTTGCGATCCTCTTCGCACTCATCCTGCGTCCGGTCGGTTTCAAATACCGGTCGAAGCGGGAAAGTGTCCGCTGGCGCTACGGCTGGGACTGGGCGCTCTTCATCGGCGGCTTCGTGCCGGCGCTGATCTTCGGCGTTGCCGTCGGCAATGTGCTGCAGGGCGTGCCCTTCCGCTTTGCCGACGATATGCGGATCTTCTACGAAGGCTCGTTCTTTGCCCTGCTCAACCCCTATGCTTTGCTCTGCGGCCTGCTCTCCGTCGCCATGCTGACGATGCACGGCGCGGCCTGGCTGGTGTTGAAGGCGAGCGGGCCGGTTGCGGAACGCGCCAGGAGTTATGGCAGTATCGCCGCCCTGGCGGCCATCGTGCTATTTGCCCTCGGCGGGCTCTTCCTATGGGTCGGCGTCAGTGGCTATCGCATCAGCAGCGATATCAGCCCGATCGGGCCTTCCAATCCGTTGCTGAAGACGGTGGTGCCTGAGAACGGCGCATGGCTTGCCAACTACACCGCCCATTCATGGATGATCGTCGCGCCCGTCCTCGGCTTTGCCGGTGCGGCATTGGCCTTCATCGCCATGCGGGCAAGGCGCGAGGTGATGACACTGCTTTTCAGTAAGATCGCGATACTGGGGATCATCTCAACGGTCGGCCTGTCGATGTTCCCGTTCATCCTGCCCTCCTCCCTCGATCCGCGCTCGAGCCTGACGGTTTGGGATGCATCCTCCAGCCACATGACGCTGTTCATCATGCTCGTGGTATCGGCGATATTCCTGCCGATCATCTTTGCCTACACCGCCTGGGTCTATAGGGTTTTGTGGGGCAAGGTCGACGAGAAATCGATCACAGACAAGAACAGTCACGCTTACTGAGGGAGACGAAACGATGTGGTATTTCGCATGGATTCTCGGCCTGCCGCTGGCAGCCGCCTTCGCTGTCCTCAACGCCATGTGGTACGAGCTGATGGACGACGCAGCCGGAAGAAAGGCGTCCGAAACGCGCAAATAAATATGCGAAGGGCGCGGCTTCGAACCGCGCCCTTTCCCTGTTTTATCAGCCTTCCAGCCACTTCACCTGATCGGGTGTCAGCTTGATGTCGAGCGCCGAGAGGCTGTCCTCCAGCTCGGCGATGGTGCGCGGCCCGATCAATGGAATGACCGGGAAAGGCTGGGCGATCACATAGGCGAGCGCGATGTGGATCGGGTTGCGGCCGAGCTTGTTGGCAAGCTCGATGGCGCGGTCGCGGCGCCCGAAATTGCGCTCGGAATACCAGACCCGCACGATCTCCTCATCGTCCCGCTTGTCGCGGCCAGCGCGGTCGGTGAAGAAGCCGCGGCCCTGGCTCGACCAAGCGAAGTTCGGGATCTGCTTGTCGTTAAGCCACGTCTTCCAGTCGTCGTCGGAGGCGGCGACGCAGCCGGCCCAGATCGGATCGAGCATCTCAGCAAGCGAGAAGTTGTTGGAGAGCGCTGCCGGTGCCCTCTTGCCGGTCTTTTCGGCATAGGCGATCGCCTCGTCGAAACGTGCGCGCGTCCAGTTCGAGCCGCCGAAGATGCCGCGGATGCGGCCGCGTTTGACCTCGGCATCCATGGCATCGACGAATTCGCCGACAGGCACGTCGGTATTGTCGCGATGCATGAAATAGATGTCGACATAGTCGGTCTTCAGCCGGGCGAGCGACTGGTCGAGCTGCTTTGCAATCATGTCGGGATAGCAGAGCGGCGAATGCGCGCCCTTGCCGATCAGCACGATCTCCTCGCGCGGCACCTTGCGGCTGGTGTGCCAGTCCCCGAAGATCGCCTCCGTCTTGCCGGCGCCATAGACAAAAGCCGTATCGAAGGCGTTGCCGCCGGCTTCGTAGAAGGCGTCGAGCGTCAGGGAGGCGGCGGCAAAGTTCGGGAAGAACTCGAAGCCGAGGGTCACGACCGAAGCCGGCTTGGAGATGCCCGGAATCTGTCGCTGCGGAATGCTGTTGCCGCGCGTGACCGCGCCGCCTGATATATTGGCCGTGCGTTTGGCGGCTTTTTCGACGCCATATTCGAGCCCGACCGAGGCGCGCCACTGGTCGAGCACGCGCAGGTTTCCGATCGAATCGGCCCAGCTCATGCCTGGAGAACTGAACTCGGTTCTGCCGGCCCGGATCGCATCGCCCGCCGCGTCCGCTTCGAAGGAATAGAGCCAGCGCTCTTCCTTGACCTCTACCGTCTCCTGTTTGCCGCCCTTGAAGATCTCGATCTTGCCGACGCCGCCCTTGTGGCCGGAGGCGAACCAGAAATCCGCGACCTCGATCCGGCCTTCGGAGCCGATGATGCGCAGCACATTGTCCTGCTGAGCCATGATCGAGCAGGAGACTTCGGCGATGATCTCGTTCGGGAACTTGAGCACGGCCGACGCCCATTCGTCGACGCCGCTCTCTCCGAGATGGGCGACGCCCGACACCTTCTCCGGCTCGAGGAAGGCTTTGCCTTCCGCGGCGCCAGAGATCAACCGCGCCATGGAAACAGGATAGCCGCCGACATCGAGAATGCCGCCGCCGGCGGTATCATTGGCGAAAAGCCGATGCTCCGGCTTATAGCTGCCCATGTTGAAGCCGAAGCTCGAACGGATGATGCGGATCGTGCCGATGACGCCGCTCTTGATCAGCTGAACCAGCTTTTCCGTCTGCGGATGCACCCGGTACATGAAAGCTTCGCCAGCAAAGACGCCGGCTTTCTTGGCTTCGTAATAAACGGCTTCGGCATCATAGGCCGAAAGCGCGATCGGCTTTTCCACCAGGATGTGCTTGCCGGCGCGCGCCGCCTTGATCGCCCATTCGGCATGGCCGGTATGGGGCACGGAAATATAGACCGCATCGACTTCGGGGTCGGAAAGCAGCGCCTCGTAACCATCGACGATGCGGGCGCCCGGGAAGTTTTCGGCAAGTCCCGGCTTGGAAGGGTTGCGGGTGGCGATCGCGACCAGTTTGCCGGTGCGCGAGTGGGCAACGCCATCGGCAAAGGTGCGAGCGATGGTGCCGGGGCCGATGATGCCCCAGCGGATCGGTTGATCTGAAGTCATGGAAACCTCTTTCGTCTTTCTGCCTTGGGATTGCGGTTTAGCGGAGCCGTTTGCCAGCGCCGTCGAAAAGGAATGTGCGGCTGGCGGGAAGGCCGACGGTCAGCGTCTCGCGATTGCCTGATGTGCGCGATTCCGGCCGCTCGATGATCAGCTGTTCGTCGCCGACGGCGGCATAGATGTAGCTGGTATTGCCGAGGTGTTCGGCGACATCTATGGCAACGGTAAGATCGGTATCGCCGGCACCTGCATCGACGAAATGTTCGGGCCGGATGCCGAGGGTCACTTTCGCACCGGTTTCGATGCGATCGGCGACGGACAGCGGCAGGCGCGTCGCCGGATTGCTCTCCAGCGCGATCACCGCCCTGCCCGGCTGCGCCTCGACGACCGCGGCTTTCAAGAAATTCATCTTCGGCGAGCCGACGAAACCGGCGACGAACTGGTTGGCCGGATCGTCATAGAGGTCGAGCGGCGCGCCGATCTGCTCGATGTTGCCGGCGCGCAGCACGACGATGCGGTCGGCGAGCGTCATCGCTTCCGTCTGATCGTGGGTCACGTATATCATCGTCGTGCCGAGCTGTTTGTGCAGCCTTGATATTTCCACACGCATCTGCACGCGCAGCTCTGCGTCGAGGTTCGATAGGGGTTCGTCGAACAGGAAGACCTCAGGTTCGCGCACGATGGCGCGCCCGATGGCGACGCGCTGCCGTTGACCGCCGGAAAGCTGTTTTGGCCGCCGTTTCATCAGTTCGGTGATCTGCAGGATATCGGCGACATGGCTCACGCGCCGCTCGGTATCGGACTTCGGGTTGCCGTTCATGCGCAAGCCGAAGCTCAAATTCTCCTCGACCGTCAGATGCGGATAGAGCGCATAGGATTGGAAGACCATGGCGATGCCGCGATCGGCCGGCTCGACGTCGTTGACGACCTTGCCTCCGATCCGAAGCTCGCCCGATGTAATATCCTCGAGACCGGCGATCATCCTCAGCAGCGTGGACTTGCCACAGCCGGAAGGGCCGACGAAGACGACGAATTCGCCGTCCTTCACCTCCAGATTGGCGCCATGGATGATCTCGAAGCCGCCGAAGCGTTTGACGATGTTGGTCAATGAAAGCTCTGCCATTCGGCTTCCCCGATTACTTGATTGCGCCGGCCGCGATGCCAGCGATGAAATGGCGCTGGAGCGCCACGAAGACGACGAGGATCGGCGCCGTCAGCAGCACCGCGCCGGCCATGATGCCGCCCCAGGACACCTTGGTGAGGCCGATCAGCGTTCCCAATGCCACCGGCGCCGTCATCATCCCCGGTCTGGAATTGATGAGCAGCGGCCAGAGGTAATTGTTCCACGAATGCAGGAAGAGAATGATCGCCAATGCCGCCATGGTCGGACGCGCCAGCGGCAGGGCGATGCGCAGGAAGATCTGCCATTCCTTGACCCCCTCGACGCGGGCCGCGTCGAAGAGCTCGCCCGGCATCATTGAGAAAGACTGCCGCATGAATAAGACGCCGAGGGAATTGAAGAGCGGCGGCACGATCAGTGCCACCCAGGTGTTTGCCAGCTTGAACTCGCGCGCCACCATGATGAATTGCGGGATGACGACCACGGAGAACGGCAGTGTGATCGTACCGAGGATGATGGCGATGACGACGGAGCGGCCGACAAAACGGTAACGTGCCAGCGCCCAGCCGGCCATCGACGTCAGCATCACCGAGAGCACGGTATAGATAAGCGCCACGCCGATGGAGATCACCATTGCGCCAACGAAATCGGTATCGGCCTGCAGATTTTTGAAATTCTCGACGAAGTTGGTCGATGGCCACAGCACGATCTCGGGATTGAAGATGCCGTTGTCGGGCATTGTCGAGAAGACGAACATCATCCACAGCGGAAACAGCCAGATCAGCGCCAGCGGCGCCAGCGCGGCGTGCAGCGCGATCTGACGGATGAGAAGGGATTGCGACTTGGATCTCATTTCGGGTCCCTCCCGATCCAGAGATTGAAAAAGGAGATCACCACGGCGAGAGCGGCCATCGTATAGGCGATCGCCGAGGCATAGCCGAAGTTCAGCGAGGTGAAACCCTGGCGGTAGAGGAAGAGGCCGAGTGTCTCCGTGCCGCCGCCCGGACCACCGCGATTGGTGATGAGGAAGGGTTCGGTAAAGAGCTGCATGGTGCCGATCACCGAGAGCACCACACAGAAGAGGATGATCGGCTTTAAGAGCGGCAGGGTGATGTGGAAGAATTGTTGTGTCTTGTTCACCCGGTCGAGCGTCGCGGCCTCGTAGACATCGTCGGGGATGGCCTGCAGGCCGGCCAGGATGATGATGGCGTTATAGCCGGCCCAGCGCCATGTGACGGCGAGGATGATTACGCCCATTGCGGCATTGGCGTTGTCGAACCAGGAGATCGGGCTGAAGCCGACCGCTGAGATCATCTTGTTGACGATGCCGAAATCGAGGCTGAACATCAGCCGGAACACGGCCGCGTAGGCAACCTCACCGACGACGACGGGGGCAAAGAAGGCGAAACGGAAAAGCGGGCGCGCTTTCAGGAGCGGCGAATTGAGCAGTACGGCCATGACGGTGGCCAGCGCGATCATTACAGGCACCTGGATCACCAGGATGATCAGCGTGTTGTACAGAGCATTATAGAAGGCAGGGTCGTAGAAGAGCCGGCCCCAGTTGGCCTGGAAACTGTATTTCCACGGATTGATGCGCGTGTTCTGAAAGGAAATCAGGAACGAGTCGATGATCGGCCAGACCCAGAAGGTGGCGAAAACAAGCAGATAGGGGGCGAGGAACGCATAGGCGCTCCGGGTTCTGAACGGCATCGAGCCTCCTCCTCACGAACGAATGAATGACCGGCCGCGTTGCAGGCCAGGAGAAAGCCGGGCGCGGGAAGCGCCCGGCATCGTCATTCATTGCGCGATCGGAAGTCCGGTTGCGGAAGCGATCTGCTTGGCGGCATCGTCGAGAGCCGCTTTCGCGTCGGGGTAGCCGCCGGCGAAGAATTTCGCCTGCGTTGCCTTGAAGATGCCTTCGGCATCGCTCTGGAAGGCGGTGCCGCGGCTCGGCACGATCTTCGGCAGTGTCGCGAGGATGTCGGCCCAGACTTTCTGGCCGCCCCAATAGGGCTGCGCCTCGTTGACGAAAGGATCCTTTTCGGCAGAAAGCAGCGACGGCACCAGACCGAATTCCTTCAGCATGGTGACCTGACCTTCATTCGTGCCGAGGGCGTAATTGACGAATTTCCAGGCGGCATCCTTGTTTGCGGAAGTCGCCGAAATGGCGAGCGAGGAACCGCCGAGGTTGGCGGCATGCGGACCATCGGCCGTCAGGCTCGGCATTCTGTAAACGCCCCACTTGCCCTTGAGGTCAGGCGAGGTCGAGCGCACGGTGCCTTCATACCAGCCGCCATAGAGCTGGCTTGCGGCCTTGCCGGCGGTATTGGCCTGGATCTTCTCGTCCCAGTTGGCCGCCGTCAGCGTGCCCGCATCCTTCATCTCTTTCACCTTTTGCAGCGCGGCGACGCAGGCCGGCTGATTGATGGTGATGTTCTGGCCGTCGGTCGAGAAATAGCCGCAGCCCTGTTCGTTGGCGATCATGCGGAACCATTCGCTGTCGCCGTTGAAATCCGCCTGCGCCATGACGACGCCGGGATTGGCGGCGGAAATCTTCTTGCCGGCCGCGATGAAATCGTCCCAGGTGCTGATCGTGCTCGGATCGACGCCGGCCTTTTCATACATGTCGCGGCGGTAGAAAACGGCGACGGGGCCGGAATCCCACGGCATGGCATAGGCGACATCGCCGACCTCAAGTTCGGTGCGCTTGAAGTCGGGGAACTTCGCCTGGATATCGGCCGTGTAGCCGAGCTCCTTCAGATTGGCGAAGCAATCGGGGAAACGGCTCCAGAAGATTTCAGCCTCGAAATTCTCGATGCTGACAATGTCGGGCAAGCCGTCGCCGCCGGCAGCGCAGGCCGCGAGCGTCTTGTCGAAAACCTGGCTGTTGCCAAGGTCTTCGACGGTGACCTTGATATCGGGGAATTGTTTGTTGAAACCGGGCAGCGTGGATTTCAACGCCGATGCGGCGACATTCCAGCTCCAGATTGTGAGATTGGCCGACTCAGCGAAGGCGGAGCCGGAAGCAAGCAGTGCGACAGCTGCGGTCGCAGCGAGAAGTTTGAAGCGCATTGAAAATCCTCCCTTTTCAATTGCCGATCTTTCACGAACGCGGTTAGACTATCCGCAAGGGAGCGGCTGTCTCCTAAAAAGGGAATATGGATTTGGCGGAAAGTAAGGTCGGCACGGCTGCAATCTATCAGCCCGGCGCAAGCAGCATCGAGGGTTCGCCGACGGCGCTGCAGATGTTTCATGCCCATCCGCTCGTCATGGCCATGCCGCACTGGCATGCGCAGGTCGAGGTCAATTACGTCATGCGCGGCACTGTTCATTATCGGATGAGCGACCACGAATTCCGGCTGAGCGCCGGTCAAATGTGCCTGTTCTGGGGCGGGCAGCCGCATCAGATGGACGAATCCTCGGATGATTCGCTCTATGCCGGCGCCCATCTGCCGCTCATCTATTTCTTCCGGCTGCGTCTGCCGATCAGCATTTCCAGCCGGCTAATGAAGGGCGAGACGCTGTTGACTTCGGCAACCGATGCCGCCGACAACGAGAACTTCGCCCGCTGGTCTCGCTATTCCAAGTCTGGCGATTCCGCCAAGGCCCAGCACGCAGTCGACGAACTGCTGCTGCGCATCGAGCGCATCGCGCTCGAACCCTATTCGATGACGACATCGAAAACGGCCGTCAGCCTGGAAGGCGATCAGCCGCAACCCAACTCCTCGCGCAGCGTCGCGCGCATGTGTGATTTCATCGCCGCCAATTTTCTGCAGGACATCGATTCGGTCGATATCGCCCGCGCCGCCGATCTGCATCCGAAATATGCGATGAACCTTTTCAAGCGATCGACCGGCATGACGCTCAGCAAATATGTGACGCTGCTCAGGCTGTCGCGCGCCCAGGCGATGCTGATGAGCGAAGGTGCCAACGTTCTGCAGGTGGCGATGGACAGCGGCTTCGGCTCGATCAGCGCCTTCAACAAATCCTTCCGCCACATCGCCGGCATGTCGCCGTCCGATTTCCGCCGCGACATCCGGCTGGTGACGACGATGCCCGCCGGCGCCTTCCGCAATTAACGCACGCTCCGCCTCATCGCCCGTCAGGGAGGATGCCAAGCGCCGCCCGGCATCCTCCGCTTGATCATTCAGCGGCTGCCAGCCGCGCGCTGTTCTTCCGGAAGCCAGGAGCGATAGAGCGGATGATCGGCGGCGATCGGCATCGGCGTCGGCTGGCCGGTGCGCTGGGAGAAATAGGCAGCCGTCACCAGCTCCAGCGAATTGCGGGCATCCTGCAACGTCACCGGCGGTTCCGTGTCCTCGACGATCGCCTTGTGGAAGAGCTCGAACTGGCGGGTATAACCATCTTCGCCCGGCACATAGGCGGCGAGCGCCGCATCGACCCGCGCCTGGTGTTCTTCGGTTCCGGCGGTAAAGACCCAGGGATCGCGGCCCATCGTATAGGGTTCGAGGATGCTTTCGGCGACGAGATCGCTGAAGCAGAAACGCAGCCGCGAGATTTCCTTGCGTGAGCCGAGCGTCATCGACAGCGTCGCCAGCGAACCGTTCTGCATCTTCACCGAAAGAGCGGCCGTATCCTCGACCTCGATCGGATTGACCAGCGTCGCGCCATAGGAAAACACCTCGGCGCAAGGGCCGTGCACGTAGTTCAGCATGTCGTGGGCGTGGATCGCGTGGCCGAGAAGGCCGCCGCCGAGTTCACTCGCCCATTTGCCGCGCCACGGCACGGCATAATAATCCGGACCGCGCCACCAATGGGTCTCGATCGTCGTCAGGAACGGCTTGCCGGCGAGGCCCTTCTCGATCAACAGTTTCAACTTCTGCAGGCCGGAGCCGTAGCGATACTGAAAGATCGGCATCAGCTTCCGGCCGGGGAAGCTGGTGAGGATGCGGCCCATCTCGTCGACCTCGGCAATCGAGCCGAAGAGCGGCTTTTCGCAGATCACATGCTTGCCTGACACAATGCCTTTGCGGCAGAGCTCGAAATGCGAACTCGGCGGCGTCGAAATGTCGATGATGTCGAGATCGTCCCGGGCAAACAGCGAATCCGCATCCTGCGTATATTCCCGAATGCCGAATTCGTCGCACAGCGCCCGGCCGCGATCCTCGTCCAGCGAGCAAAGGACGGGAACCTCGAAGAGATCCTTGTTCCAGCCGAAGCCGGTCAGGTGCCGCGCGGCGATGCCTGCGCCGATGACGCCGACGCGTAATTTTCTGGCCATGATATCCTCCTCAGCGGGCGCCGATGCGCGCGGCCTTCGTCTGGGCTTCGAGCGAAAGGCGGCAGACTTCGAAAACGTGATCCTGCGTCATCGCCGTCTGCGTGCGGTTCGCGACATCGGCAGTGAACGCGTCGAAATAGTCGAGCTTCTCACCGCTGCAATCGATATGGGTCATTTCCTTGCCATTGACGAGGAAGAGATGATCCTTGCCCGGCCGGCCGGCAATATCGATATATTTGCGAAGCTCGATATAACCCTCTGTGCCCAGGATGGTAAGACGGCCGTCGCCCCAGGTCGGCAGCGCCTCCGGCGTGAACCAATCGACGCGAACGTAGCCCGCCGCCCTGTCGGAGCGCAGCAGCACCTCGCCGAAATCCTGGAAGGCGGGTTTATCGGGCATGCCGAAGTTGCCGATCGAGCTGGCGATGACTTCGCCCGAGGTCGAGCCGGTATAGAACAGGAATTGATCGACCTGGTGCGAGGCGATGTCGACGATGATGCCACCGAAGGCTTCGGGCTCGAAGAACCAGTCGGGACGTGTCGGCAGCTGCAGCCGGTGCGGACCGACGCCAAGCGTCTGAATGACCTTGCCGATCGCGCCTTCCTTTACCAGCTTGCCGGCCTTGACGGCGGAGCGCACGCAATGGCGCTCGGAAAAGCAGATGGAGAAGATTTTGCCGGTCTCGGCAACGGTGCGCTTGACCTCTTCGAGCTGGGCAAAGGTCGTCACACCAGGCTTGTCGGTCATCACATCCTTGCCCGCTTTCATCGCGCGGATGGCAAGCCCGGCCCGGTCGCGCGGAATGGCGGAAATGCAGATGACGTCGATCGACGGATCGTCGAACAGTTTCTCTCGGTCGATCTGCGGTGCATCGGGATAGGTCTTCTCAAAGGCTTCCCGCAACGCCGGCACGGAGGTCTGCGGGCAATAGCCGACGAACTCGCCGCCTGCGGCGAGCAGTCCCTTCACGTGATCGAACGTATGCCCATGGTCGATTCCGACGACGGCAAATCTCAACATCGCTGCAATATCCTCCCGGGATTTTCGTGCGGCCGGCTGATGCCGGCGTCCTCCATCTCGGCCAAAACAGATAACGAAAGCGGGCTGCTGTCAAGGCGAGTTGCGGGATGAAATCGTTTGCGCTCATATCTAAATGTTTGTAAAATAACGACTATTATGTATCTAAATAGTTATTTGTGGCCTTCGTTCGAATGGATGCAGGCAGTTCCTCTTTTCGATCCAATCCGGCAAAAGTCTTTTTCCCCCGCCTATCTTGCTCCATTCGGCCGAATGTGATCGATTTCGGCCGCCGCCGGGCTGGAGGGCGGCAATGATCTCGGAATTCTTTCAAGAGCGCTCGCCGCTTGCCTGTGACGGAGGATCACCATGACTCATCCCCTTCTCGATGCTGCCGTTTCCGGCGGAATTTTTGTTGGCCGCGTCTGGAATCCCGAAGTTGCCGGCCCGAGCATCGTGACCCTTCGCGACGGGATGCTCGTCGACATCACCTCGCACGAGGCGCCGACACTGAGCGCCCTCTTCGAGACGCAGGATGCTGCGGGCTTCGTCCGAGCCGCAAATGGCAAGGCGATCGGTTCGCTGGAGGAGATTGCCGCCAACAGCACCGGAAAACCGGATGCTGGACGACCCTGCCTGCTTGCGCCCGCCGACCTGCAGGCGGTCAAGGCCTGCGGCGTCACCTTTGCCCAGTCGATGATCGAGCGCGTCATTGAGGAGAAGGCGGCCGGCAATCCCGATCGCGCCGCTTCGATCCGCGAGCGCGTCAGCGCGCTGATCGGCGGCAGTCTCACCAATCTCAAGGCCGGTTCGCCCGAGGCCGCCAAGGTCAAGCAGGCGCTGATCGACGAAGGCATGTGGTCGCAATATCTCGAAGTCGGCATCGGTCCCGATGCCGAGGTCTTCACCAAGGCACCGGTGCTCTCTTCCGTCGGTTGGGGTGCCGATGTCGGCCTGCATCCGATCTCGACCTGGAACAATCCGGAGCCGGAAATCGTGCTCGCGGTCAACAGCCGCGGCGAGATCAAGGGTGCGACGCTCGGCAATGACGTCAATCTTCGCGATGTCGAAGGCCGCTCGGCCCTCTTGCTCGGCAAGGCCAAGGACAACAATGCCTCCTGCTCGATCGGTCCGTTCGTCCGGCTGTTCGATGCCGGTTACGGGCTCGACGAGGTACGCAAGGCCGAACTCGATCTAAAGGTAACCGGGCAGGATGGCTTCGTGCTGCATGGCAAGAGTTCGATGTCGCAGATCAGCCGCGACCCGACCGATCTCGTCAAACAGACGCTTGGCCCTCATCATCAATACCCCGATGGTTTCATGCTCTTCCTCGGCACGTTGTTTGCGCCGACGCAGGACCGTGACGCGCCGAAGCAAGGCTTCACGCACAAGATCGGCGATGTCGTCGAGATTTCGTCGGCCGGGCTCGGCGCGCTCGTCAATACCGTGCGCCTCTCCACCGAATGCCCGCCCTGGACGTTCGGCATATCGGCGCTGATGCGCAACCTTGCGACGCGCGGGTTACTCTAAGCAAAGTGCGCAGCGGTTTGCCTCCGGCTGCGCAGATTTTATGAATTACTGGTTTCGCCGTTTGCCCTCTAGCAGGTCGAGAACGGAGTTCGCCGCTTCCAGAACGTTCGTGCCCGGGCCGAACACGGCCGCAACGCCGTGTTCGTGGAGGAATTCATAGTCCTGCCGCGGAATGACGCCGCCGCAGACGACGATGATATCGTCACCGCCCTTTTCCCTGAGCCTGTCGACCAACTGCGGCAGCAGCGTCCTGTGGCCTGCGGCGAGCGACGAGACACCGACGACATTGACCTTGCGATCAAGCGCCAACTCGACAGCCTCGTCAGGCGTCTGAAACAGTGGACCGGCGAGCACGTCGAAGCCGATATCGCCGAAGGCCGAGGCGATTACCTTGGCGCCCCGGTCGTGCCCGTCCTGACCGAGCTTGGCGACCATGATTTTCGGCCGGTATCCCATCGCTTCCGTCACCTCTGCCATACGCTCCCTCAGGACGGCAAGTTCCGGCTCGTTGTCATAGGCCTCGCCATAGACGCCCTTGATGACATCAGGTGTCGCGGCGTGATCGCCAAAGGCGGCGCGCATCGCATCCGATATCTCGCCGACAGTGGCGCGGGCCCGTGCCGCCTCGATGGCGGCGGCCAGCAAATTGCCTTTGCCGCTGCGTGCGGTTTCTGCCAGGGCGGCCAGCGTTTCGCGCACGGCGCTGCTGTCACGCCGCCGCTTCGTCTCCTCGATGCGGCGGATCTGCGCGGTGCGCACCGCGCTGTTGTCGATTTCCAAAATGTCGATCGGCTGTTCGTTGTCGAGCCTGTAGCGATTGACGCCGACGATGACCTCCTCGCCCTTGTCGACGGCCGCCTGGCGGCGCGCCGCTGCTTCCTCGATCAGCCGCTTTGGCAGACCTTCGTTGACAGCCTTCGTCATGCCGCCGAGCGCTTCCACCTCCTCGATCAGCGCCCAGGCCTTGTCGGCAAGTTCCTTCGTCAGGCTCTCGACATAATATGAGCCGGCCAGCGGATCGACCACCTTGGCCACGCCGGTTTCATGCTGGAGGATCAGCTGGGTGTTGCGGGCGATGCGGGCGGAGAATTCCGTCGGCAGCGCGATCGCCTCGTCGAAGGAATTGGTGTGCAGCGACTGCGTGCCGCCAAGCACGGCCGACATCGCCTCGAAAGCGGTGCGAATGATGTTGTTGTAGGGATCCTGCTCCTGCAATGAGACGCCGGAGGTCTGACAATGGGTGCGAAGCATCAGCGAGGATGCCTTCTTCGGCTGGAACTCCTCCATGATACGGGTCCAGAGCAGCCGGGCGGCGCGCAGCTTTGCCGCCTCCATGAAAAAATTCATGCCGACCGCAAAGAAGAAGGAGAGTCTTCCGGCAAAATCATCGACGTTGAGACCCTTGGCGATCGCCGCCCTGACATATTCGCGGCCGTCGGCCAGCGTGAAGGCAAGCTCCTGGACCAGTGTCGCGCCGGCCTCCTGCATGTGATAGCCGGAGATCGAGATCGAATTGAATTTCGGCATCTCCCTTGCCGTATAGTCGATGATGTCGGCAACGATCCGCATCGAAGGTTCGGGCGGATAGATATAGGTGTTGCGGACCATGAACTCCTTGAGGATGTCGTTCTGGATGGTCCCCGACAGCTCGGCCCTCGGCACGCCCTGCTCTTCGCCGGCGACGATGAAGGAAGCGAGGATCGGAATGACGGCGCCGTTCATGGTCATTGAAACCGACATGTCGCCAAGCGGAATACCGTCGAACAGGATTTTCATATCCTCGACGCTGTCGATCGCGACGCCCGCCTTGCCGACATCGCCCTCGACGCGAGGATGGTCGCTGTCATAACCGCGATGGGTGGCAAGATCGAAGGCGACCGACAGGCCCTTCTGGCCGGCTGCGAGATTGCGGCGATAAAAGGCGTTCGATTCCTCGGCTGTGGAGAAGCCGGCATATTGGCGGATCGTCCATGGCCGGCCGGCATACATCGTCGCGCGCGGTCCGCGGGTAAAGGGTGCAAAACCGGGCAGCGAGCCGAGATGCGCGGCGCCTTCGAGATCCTCGGCGGTATAAAGCGGCTTGACAGCGATGCCTTCCGGCGTCTGCCAGGTCAGTGTCTCGGGTGAGGCGCGCAGTTCCTTCTGCGCAAGCTCCGCCCAATCCGACAGCGTCTTCTTCGTCATGCGTTCCTCCGGCTGCTTCATCGCCACCTTATCACTTCACAGGTGGCTGATGCGATACGGCCTTAGGACAATTAAAGCAGCCGCACGCCTGCGGTTTTGACCTATCTGTGGTCGAGCTTGGCGACCAGTCGGTCGCCGAGCCACTGGATGCCGCAGACGAGGATGACGAGGACGGCGACCACTGCGATCATGACATTGGTTTCGAAGCGCTGATAGCCATAGCGAATGGCAAGGTCGCCGAGGCCGCCGGCGCCGATCGCGCCTGCCATGGCCGAGGCGCCGATCAGCGTCACCAGCGTGACGGTGAAACCGGCGACGATGCCAGGCAGCGCTTCAGGCACCAGCACCTCGCGGATGATGGTCCAGCGATTGCCGCCCATGGCGCGGACGGCATCGATCAGCCCGCGGTCGACCTCCCGCAACGATACTTCGGCGATGCGCGCATAATAAGGTGTCGCGGCGATGGCGAGCGGCACGATGGCCGCTCCGGTGCCGAGCGCGGTGCCGACGATCAGCCGCGTCAGCGGGATCAGCGCCACCAGCAGGATGATGAATGGCACCGAGCGGAAGCCGTTGATGACGGCGCCGAGCATGCGATTGATCCAGAGATTTTCGGCGATGCCGCCGCGCGCCGTGACGACGAGGGCAAGGCCGAGCGGCAGCCCGGCGAAGAGCGAAATCACCCCCGAGGCGACAGTCATCAGGACCGTCTCCCAAAGCGAGCGAAGAAGCAGTTCAAGCATGATCGGTGTCATAACCAAGCACCTCCACCCGGGCAGACCGGGCTGTCAGGAATTGTTCGACCTTTCCGGCGAGCGCGGGGTCGCGCGCGGGGACGGCGATGAAGAACCGCGCCACCGGCTGGGTCTGGATATGGTCGATGCCGCCATGGACGAGGCGGAAGGAATGCGGCAGCATCGCCGAGAGTTCCGCAAACAGCGCCCCTTGCGCTTGCGGCCCGGCGAGATCAACACTGAGGATCACTTCGCTGCCTGTCTTCGCCGACAGCCGGCCGAGAATGTGATCGGGAAGTTGCGGGCGGATGCCGCCCAGCAAGCTCCTGGTGATGTCAGTCTGCGGATTGGCGAAAACCGACCAGACCTGGCCCTCCTCGACGATCCGCCCGGCATCGATGACCGCGACGCGATCGGCAATGCCGCGCACCACTTCCATCTCATGGGTGATCAGCAGAATGGTCAGTCCGAGCTTACGGTTGATATCCCTGAGCAGCGCCAGAATCGATCGTGTTGTCTCCGGGTCGAGGGCCGATGTCGCCTCGTCCGACAGCAGCAGTGCCGGGCGTGCTGCCAGGGCCCGAGCGATGCCGACGCGTTGTTTCTGGCCGCCGGAGAGTGATGCGGGATAGGCTTGCGCCTTGTCGGCAAGCCCGACGAGCTCGAGCAGTTCGTGGGCCCGCTTCACGCGTTCGGCCTTGGCAACACCCTCGATCTTCAGCGGCAGCGCGACATTGTCCTCGACCGTTTTGGCGGACAGCAGGTTAAAGTGCTGAAAGATCATGCCGATGCGGCGGCGCAGCGGCTGCAGCTCCTGCTCCTGAAGTCGGGTGATATCGCGGCCCTCGATGCGGATCTCGCCGCTGTCGGCGCGCTCCAACCCGTTCAGGCAGCGGATCAGCGTCGACTTGCCGGCGCCGCTGCGGCCGATGATGCCGAGGATCTCGCCCCTCTTTACGCTCAGCGAAATACCGTCGAGCGCCGGCGTGGTGCCGAACCGCCGCTTCACATCGATCAGCCTCACCACCTCTTCGGTCACCGTCGTCTGCGGCTGCGCCGCGACCGCAGTGGTGGAAACAAACGAATTCATGTGCTTTTCCTTGCAAACGCCGAAGGCGGTCCGAGCGGGGAATGCCCGAACCGCCTTTAGGCAGGCCTTAACCCCGGCCTTCTCTCGGATCAATAGGCGCTGAGACCGGTCCCTTTGTAGACCTTGTCGAACTCGGCCTTGACGGTGTCGTTCTGGTAGGACGACACCAGCGTCTTGACCCAGTCCGCATTCTTGTTCTCTTCCTTGACGGCGATGAAGTTGCGGTACGGGTTATCGGCGGTCGGCTCCTGCGCGATGCGCTCGGCCGGAGAAAGACCGCTTTTCAGCGCCCAGTCGGTATTGACGACGCCGGCATCGAGATCGTCGATCGAACGGCCGACGATGCCGGCATCGAGCTCCTTGATCTCGATCTTCTTCGGATTGTCGCTGACGTCAGCAACTGTCGCAAGAATGCCGGTGCCGTCCTTCAGCTTGATCAGGCCTTCATTCTGAAGAACTCGCAGCGCCCGACCTTCGTTCGAGGGATCGTTCGGCACGCCGATGACGGCGCCTTCGGGGATCTCAGCGACGGCCTTGTGCTTCTTGCTATAGAGACCGATCGGCCAGACGCCGGTATAGCCGACGGGGACGATGTGATAGCCGTGCTGCTGGATCTGGTTGTCGAGATAGGGTCGGTGCTGGAAGGCATTGGCGTCGATTTCGCCGCGCTCCAGCGCTTCGTTCGGCTGAGTATAGTCGTTGAAGGTGATGGTCTCGATCGTCAGGCCCTTCTTGGCCGCCTCGCTGGTCACCACGCGCCATACATCCTCATCCTCGCCGGCCATGATGCCGACCTTGATCGACTTGTCCTCGGCAAAGGAAAGTGCGGGTGCCGCAAGGGTAAAAAGTGCAGCCGCGGAAACAGCGACGGCCGCAAGAGCCGCGCGGCGCGAAAGGTGGAAGCCGTGAAGATTTTTGTTCTTGGTCATTTTATATCCCGTCTGACTGAATGAGGCCGAACGCCCCGAGCCGGTCGATCATGGCAAATGGCTGGGTCGCGGGCGAAGCAAGAAAGTCTGATGTGGAGGAAAGGTCGGAAAAACTCTTGCCCCGTCATCAATACCGGCAGGATAAATTTTCCATCAAATTTATGGATTAATTGCGGCTTGTGAGCATCCCCTAAAAAGGAAAACGTCGCCTGTGGCCGCCGTTTGCAACCACGGCGGCCAAAGGGGACGACGGACTTCTCAGACCCGCTCCGATACGGCAATCGTGACGTCCCGGATGGCCTTAGGCCGGCTTCTGCTTCGGAATGCGCGGCAGGAAGATCGTCAGCAGGCCGAGCAGCGGCAGGTAGGAGCAGATGCGGTAGACGAAGGCGATGCCGTGAGTGTCAGCAAAATCGCCGAGCAGCGCAGCCCCTAACCCCCCTGCCCCGAATGCAAAGCCAAAGAAAACGCCGGCAATCAGCCCGACGCGGCCGGGCACCAGTTCCTGCGCGAAGACGACGATCGCTGAAAAGGCCGACGCGAAGACCAGGCCAATGACGATGCTGAGCACGCCTGTCCAGAAAAGATCGGCATAGGGCAGCAGCAATGCGAAAGGAATGACGCCGAGGATCGAAAACCAGATGACGAAACGGGCACCGAAGCGATCGCCGATCGGCCCGCCGAGGAAAGTGCCGACGGCGACCGAACCGAGGAACAGGAACAGCATCAGCTGCGCCTGCTGCACGCTGAGTTCGAACCTGTCGATGACATAGAAGGTGAAGTAGCTCGACACGCTCGCCATGTAGACATTCTTCGTCGCCGTCAGCAACACGAGGATCAGCAGCGCCCGGACGACCCGGCTCTGCGATAACGGCAGAGTTCGACTCGCGGCCGGTTTGCTGGCGTTCTGTCGCCTGTGGCTCATATACCAGCTGCCTACCCAGCTCAGCACGATCATGCCGATCATCGCGATGGCGGCAAACCAGGAGACGCTGTGCTGCCCGAGCGGCAGCACGATGAAGGCGGCGAGCAGCGGACCGATCGCCTGGCCGGCATTGCCACCGACCTGGAAAAAGGACTGCGCGAAACCGTGGCGGCCGCCGGAGGCAAGACGGGCAACACGCGAGGATTCCGGATGGAAGACGGCCGAGCCAAACCCGATCAGGCTTGCCGCGACCAGCAGCAGCGCGAAATTGCCGGCATTGCCGAGCAGAATGAGTCCGCAAAAAGTGCTCGCCATGCCGACCGGCAGCGAATAGGGCATCGGCCAGCGATCGGTGACGATGCCGACCGCCGGCTGCAGCAGAGACGCCGTGACCTGGAACGTCATGGTCAGCAGGCCGATCTGGACAAAATCGAGGTCGTAATTTGCCTTGAACAGTGGATAGAGCGAGGCGAGCAGCGACTGCATGATGTCGTTCAGCATATGGCAGAAGCTGACAGCCATCAGAATGGACATCGTTGTCTTTTCGAAACGGGGTGCGCGCTCGGCAACGCTTGCCATCAACATCCTCCTGCACAGGCACGATCAGTGCCGTCGTTTTCGATGGATTTTGGGCGATCGGGGCTGGCAAGACTATCAAGCGACGGTCGCTGAAAGATACTTAACGCAGGTCGGCCAACGATCACCAGCCCGGTTTGGCCAGGATCGGTACGGCTTTTGTCTGATTTTCCCCACCGCCGACCGGTTCCTGCGTCGCTGGCGTTTGCCGGATGGGGGTTTTCATATCACAGTCAGCCGTGATCATCGCAGATATGCTATGCTACATGGAAACAACCGTGGAAAACTGCTTGCAGGGGTACTACAGCTGCGCCGATTGAAATCGATCGAGGCTGAAAACACGCGATGAATGTCAAGACACCGAATGCCATAGACAGCTACGTCGGAGCGCGCATCAGAACACGCCGGCAGCTGCTTGGAATGAGCCAGGAGCGGCTTGCCGAGCAGATCGGCGTGACTTTTCAGCAGGTTCAGAAATACGAGAAGGGCATCAACCGCATTGGTGCGAGCCGCTTGCAGCGAATCGCCGAAGTGCTTCACACCTCACCGAGCTTCTTCTTCCAGCAGAACGAGTCACAGCCATTGAGCCTGCAAGGGCTGGATCTGCCGGACCGCGCCGACCCCGTCGCTGAATTCCTGCGGACGAAGGAAGGGCTGGTGCTTAATCGGGCCTTTCTGAAGATTGCCGATCCCGATATCCGTGAAACGATCATCGCATTGGTGAAAGCGATGGCGCAGGCGGAAAGCCGCCCGGCTTTGCCGTCGATAGCGAATATCACCCGTCCGCCTCTCGAGTAACGGGCCGGCGGGCAATTCTCCTGCGAGCTCAGCCTCGCGTGATCTGGCAAGTTGCGGCTGATCGGCCAGAGCCCGGCACCTTACCGCCGCGCCGTGCTCTATGCCGACGAACCGGTGGCTTGCCGCTGCGGACATGCCGCAAAGCGCTTTGCCCACCCGACATTGCGATTTGGATTATCATGCCGGTGTTTCCAGCCGACCTCGTCCGATTCGGCCCGTGAACGTGCGATTGCACCGGCCAGCGACAGGCGCGGCCTGCGCAAGCGCTTGAAAAAGATTGGACAACCTTTTGATAGGGTCTTGTTAACCCTATTTGCCTTGCCACTCCTCCAGAATCGGCGCTAAATGCGGTTTCTCAGCGCGTAGAGCTTTTAAATCGCATTTTCGAGATTTCCATGAATATGGCACCGCAAATAGACAAAGCAATTTCCGATGTCGATCAGCTGATCATCGGTCAGGCGCAGGAACTCTCCGACAAGCTGAAGCAGCATCGGCTCGAAATGTTTCCTCCGCGCGCGCTGAAGGGTCTGCGGGAATTTCAGCTCGCCGAGGTGGCGCGGTTTCTCGGCGTGACCAGCGGCTATCTTCGAAATCTCTCGCTCGAGGGCAAGGGTGCCCTCCCCCAGGTCACGCCGTCCGGCCGCCGATCCTATACGGCGGAGCAGATGGAAGAGATGCGCGGCTTTCTCGAGCACAATGCGCGGGCCGGAACGCATTATATACGTCATCGCCGCGGCCACGAACATCTGCAGGTCGTCGCCGTCGTCAACTTCAAGGGCGGCAGCGGCAAGACGACGAGTGCCGCGCATCTTGCCCAGCATCTTGCCCTGACCGGTCACCGCGTCCTTGCCGTCGATCTCGATCCGCAGGCGTCTCTTTCCGCCATACACGGCTTTCAGCCGGAGTTCGACGTCAACGAAAACGAGACGCTCTACGCCGCCATTCGCTACGACGATCAGCGGCGTCCGCTGCGGGACATTATCCGGCCAACCAACTTCCCGAACCTTCACCTTGTGCCGGGCAATCTTGAACTGATGGAATTCGAGCACGATACGCCGCGGGTCCTCGCTCAGGGTAAAGCGAGTGATTACGGGCGCGTTTTCTTCGCACGGCTGGATGAGGCACTCGCTTCGGTCGCGGACGATTACGACGTCGTCATCATCGACTGCCCTCCGCAGCTCGGCTTTTTGACCATGAGCGCCATTTGCGGTGCGACGGCGGTGCTGATCACCGTTCATCCGCAGATGCTCGATGTCATGTCGATGTGCCAGTTCCTGCAAATGCTTGGCGAAGTGCTGAACACCCTGAAGGGAGCCGGCGGCAACATGAACCTCGACTGGTTGCGTTATCTCGTGACCCGCTACGACCCGCAGGACGGGCCGCAGACGCAGATGGTCGCCTTCATGCGCTCGATGTTCAAGAGCCATGTGCTCACCAACCCGATGCTGCGCAGCGTCGCGATCTCCGATGCGGCGATGACAAACCAGACACTGTATGAGGTCGAGCGAAGTCAGTTTACCCGCGCGACCTATGACCGCGCCATGGAGGCGATGGAGGCGGTCAACACGGAAATCGTCGATCTCATTCACAAGGCATGGGGCCGGAAATGAGCGGGAAGTTTACTGCGGTAAACCCGGGCAAGGAGCTGGCTGATGGCGCGTAAAAATCTTCTGTCGGGCCTGATGGATGATTCCAAGAAGTTTACCGCGGTAAACAATGAGGATGAGCCGGCCCATCGCGACGAGAGGCAGCATATCACCTATAAAGGGATTGGCGCACTCGGGGCGGTCACCCGCAGCATCGATGCCTTGGCCGCCAAGGCCGATGCCGCCAAGGCGATCGAAGAGCAGCTGGCGAGCGGCGAGACGGTGATTGATCTCGACCCGGCGCTGATCGAAGATTCCTTCGTGAGCGACCGGCTCGCGCATACCGACGAACAGTTCCGGGAACTGGTCGAGGCGATCCGCCTGCGCGGCCAGGATTCACCGATCCTCGTGCGCCCGCATCCCGAGAGGGAGGGGCGATACCAGATCGCTTTTGGCCATCGTCGCGCACGGGCGGCAAAGGAGCTCGGCCGACCTGTTCGGGCGGTGGTCAAGAAACTCGACGACCGCGACCATGTTATTGCGCAGGGCCAGGAGAATTCGGCGCGCGCCGATCTCTCCTTCATCGAGAGGACGATGTTTGCCGACAAGCTCGATACATTGGGTTTCGATCGGGAAACGATCATGTCGGCACTCAGCGCCGACAAGACGACGGTGTCCAAGATGCTGTCGGTCACGAAGCGGATTCCGGCCGAAGTCCTGACCGCGATCGGCGCAGCCAAGACGACCGGTCGCGATCGCTGGCATGATCTTTCGGTAAAATTCGAGACGGAAAACATTGCCGCCCGGGCGATTGCGTTCACCAGATCGGCGGAGTTCGAGACGGCGGAGCCGGACGCCCGCTTCGACATGCTCGTCGCCTTCATCAGCAGGAAGCAACAGGCTTCGTCCGCCGCCGCAATTCAGCCCGTGGCTCACGCCTGGCAGCGCCAGGACGGAGCCGTCAAAGCGAAGATCAAGGATGATGGAAAACAGTTCACCATCGCGCTGAAGGCGGAGAAGGCATCTGCCTTTGGCGCCTACATCGCCAGCAATCTGGATCGTCTCTACGAGGCGTTCGAGAAGACACAGGATTTGACGAAGAACGGAGATCAATAAGCAAAAGAAAAGGCCCCCGAACGTTGCCGCCGCGGAAGCCCTCTCTGATCTAGACACCCAGAGAATCACATTTCCGCGAATCATAGTCAAGAGTCTTTGGCACCGAATTTGGTGAGCCGTGATCTTTTGCCTTGAAGAAGGCGAAGAAAATGGAAAGCGGAAGTGTGACGACGCCCTTCGGGCGGCGGCCGATGACGTTTGGCATGTTGGCAAACCAGGCCGCTGCCCGAAGGATCGAGCCGGGCCGATCGATTGACAAGTGGAAACTCTATCGCGCCCTGTGCGAGGCCAGGCCGCTGCTCGGCATTACCGATCGGGCGCTCTCTATCCTGAACGCCTTGCTGAGCTTTTATCCCAAGGGAGAGCTCTCCGAGGACAATGGCCTGGTCGTCTTTCCTTCGAATGCGCAGCTCTCTTTGCGCGCGCATGGAATGGCGGAGCAGACGATCCGCCGCCATCTGGCGGCGCTGATCGAGGCCGGATTGCTGATCCGCAAGGACAGCCCGAACGGCAAGCGTTACGCCCGCAAGGAGCAGGGCGGGGAGATCCGTGAGGCATTCGGCTTCTCGCTGGCGCCGCTGCTTGTGCGCGCTGACGAGATCGAGCGGCTGGCGGCGGAGGTGGCAGCCGAGCGATTGCAACTGCAGCGGCTCAAAGAGCGCCTGACGCTTTGCCGGCGCGACATCGCCAAGCTCATCGAGTTGGCCGTGGAAGAGGGGGCCTCTGGTGATTGGAGCGGGGTTCACCTGCATTTTCGAGGCGTCGTCGAACGGCTGCCGCGGTCGCCATCCTTCGAGAAGATCGCCGCCGCGCTCGACGAACTGGAACTGCTGCGCGAAGAAATCACCAATCAGTTGGAAATGCAGGTCAAAGCTCCAAATCAAAGCGGCAATGCCCGACATTCTGAGCGGCACATACAGAATTCAAATCCACACTGCATTACTGAACTTGAACCAAGCTTCGAAACGAAGCAGGGAGCAACGGCAGACGACCAATCGGAAGGTTGGGCCGAGCCGATGGCCAGAATAGCGACACATGAAGGGAAGGGCAGGCCCGTGCCGGCTGCAAGCTCAGCCTCGACTGCCGGCGGCGGGCTCAAATCGTTCCCGCTGGGCCTGGTGCTGCAGGCCTGCCCAGAGATCACTGCCTATGGACCGCAGGGCTCGGTGGGCACATGGCGCGATCTGATGGCGGCAGCTGTCGTCGTGCGCTCGATGCTCGGAGTGAGCCCCTCGGCCTATGAACAGGCCTGCGAGATCATGGGGCCTGAAAATGCGGCTACCGTCATAGCGTGTGTGCTTGAAAGGGCAGGGCACATCAATTCCGCCGGTGGTTACCTCCGTGATCTGACCCGCCGCGCCGAAAGAGGCGAATTTGCCATCGGACCGATGCTGATGGCGCTTGTCCGCACCAATTCGCCAATCAGGGGTAAGACTGGATGAGATTGCCATGCGGTTTGCCCGCGTCGGCTTATGGTTAACGAAAGGTGACGGAAATAAACGGGGAGATAACTTCCCGTTAAGTTCTTCTTCCTTTAAGATCATGAGGTTACAAGATTTTTGATCGGCAAGGCGAGGAAAGGATCTGATCGACGATCGGCTGTCGTTCTCTGGAGAAACGATGCGGTTGGAGTTGACGTGAAATGCCTTTTTGACGATACGGCGCGGTGGCGTATGGCGAAAATCCGCTGAAGAGGCAATGGAAGAAGTACGGCGATGGGCTTGAAACGGGCAGTGGATTTTTTGCTGGCTTTGGTGGCTTCGGTCATCCTGCTCGTTCCGATCCTTGTTGTCGCTCTTTGTGTCCGGCTAACGTCGCCAGGACCGATCCTCTACTGGTCAAAACGGATCGGGCGTTTCAATCAGATCTTCCTGATGCCGAAATTCCGCAGCATGCGCGTCGACACGCCGACCGTCGCGACGCATCTACTCGAAAACCCCGAGCGGTTTCTGACGCCGATCGGGTCGTTTCTACGCAAATCCAGTCTCGACGAACTGCCGCAGCTCTGGTGCATTCTGGGCGGCAAAATGAGTTTCGTCGGGCCGCGGCCGGCGCTCTACAACCAGTATGATTTGATCGAATTGCGGACGGCCCACGGGGTCGACCAACTCCTGCCCGGATTGACCGGATGGGCGCAGATCAACGGGCGGGACGAACTGCCAATTCCGGAGAAGGTGAAATTCGATGTCGAATATCTTGAGCGGCGCTCGATCGGCTTCGACATGCGCATCCTGTTTCTGACGGCCGAGAAGGTCATCCGCCGTAGGGGAATAAAGCATTAAGTTACCTACTTCTGATAGATAAGAGGTGCGGAATACCTTGATTTCCGATTATTTCAGTTGCGCTCGTTGTAGAAAATGACAAGAAGGTGGTTGTCTATTTGATCCGCGAGACGCTGGGAAGCAATGCCTGAAAATACCCCCACTGAGACGCCACGCTCGGGATGGTTCTTAGTGCCGATGCAGGCGCTTGTCGCCCCTTTGCTGGCCATGCCGCGTGCTGCTAAACGCGCGCTCGCCCTGCTGGTGGATTCCGGCCTTTGCGTTCTGACGATCTGGCTGGCTTATTGCTTCCGCCTGAACGAATGGACGGTGCTAACCGGCGTGCAGTGGTTGCCGGTCTTGGTTTCCCTGTGCATGGCCCTTCCGATCTTCATCGTCATGGGCATGTATCGGGCGATCTTCCGTTACGCCAACATGGCCGCTTTCATTGCCGTTCTGAAGGCCATTGCTATCTACGGCGTCGCCTTCATGACGATCTTTACGGCGCTCAGCGTCCCGGGAGTTCCGAGAACCGTCGGCATTCTTCAGCCCTTCCTGCTGCTGATAGCGATCGGCCTGTCACGGTTGGGGATCCGTTATTGGCTCGGGGATACCTATCAGCGTATTCTTCACCAGAATACGCTCGCCAAGGTGCTGATCTATGGGGCGGGAAATGCCGGACGGCAACTCGCCGGCGCTCTGACGAGCAGCGCCGAACTCAATGTGGTCGGTTACCTCGATGATGATCCGCGCCTCAAGGGCGGCATCATGGGCGGTTTGCCGATCTATGACCCGTCGGATCTTCCGGTGCTCGCTGAAGCACTTGGCGTGCACAACGTGCTTCTTGCTCTTCCATCCGCATCGCGGCAGCGTCGCAATGAAATTCTCGAGCATATCCGTAAAGCCAGGGTGAACGTCCGGACATTGCCGGATCTCACAGCGCTGGCTCAGGGACGAGTCGCCGTTTCCGATATTCGTGAGCTGGAGATCGAAGACCTGCTGGGCAGGGAAGCGGTTGCGCCGCGGCAAGAGCTGCTCGACAAGGCGATGCGCAACAAGGTGGTGATGGTCACGGGCGCCGGCGGCTCTATCGGCGGCGAGTTATGTCGCCAGATTCTGCGCAATGCGCCTTCGAGCCTCATCCTCATAGATCAGAACGAGTTTGCGCTTTATAATATTCATGCCGAATTGCTGAAGCTGGCCGAAGCTTACAAGCATGAGAGCCTGCAGATCGTGCCGATCCTTTGTTCCGTCCGCGACCAGGATCGCATGGAACATATCATGCAGAGCTGGCGGCCTCAGACGCTTTATCACGCCGCCGCTTACAAGCATGTGCCACTCGTCGAACACAATGCCGTGGAAGGCATCAAGAACAATGTCATGGGGACATTGATCACCGCACGTGCGGCAAATAAATGCGGCGTCTCGAATTTCGTGCTGATCAGCACCGACAAAGCCGTGCGCCCGACAAATGTGATGGGCGCCAGCAAGAGGCTGGCGGAGATGGTGCTGCAGGCGCTCGCGGCAGAGCTGACCGCTGATAGACTGCGGACAAACTTCTCGATGGTCCGCTTCGGAAATGTTCTCGGTTCCTCCGGATCCGTCGTGCCGCTGTTCAGGCAGCAGATCAAGGAAGGCGGCCCGGTTACCCTGACGCATCCGAAAATAACTCGCTACTTCATGACCATTTCGGAAGCCTCGCAACTTGTCATCCAAGCGGGTGCCATGGCCGAGGGTGGCGATGTTTTCCTGCTCGATATGGGCGAGCCCGTCCGCATTGCGGATCTCGCCCGCAAGATGGTCGAACTGTCCGGATTGACCGTCCGGGACGTGGATAATCCAGAAGGGGACATCGAGCTAGCCGTTACCGGCCTGAGGCCCGGCGAGAAGCTTTATGAAGAACTGTTGATCGGGGATAACCCCGAGACAACTGAACATCCGCGGATTATGAAGGCGCGCGAGGATTTCCTGTTCTGGGCGGAACTTTCGAAGAAGCTCAACTCGCTCAATGCGTCCTTGGACCGAAACGACATGGTCGCGGCACGGGCGACCTTGGCAGAACTCGTTTCCGGCTATTCCTCAACGGGTGAGGTTTCAGATCTTGCGTTCACCGGCGCCGAAACCAATCCGGAGCAAGAAGATATCAACGCGCTAGCCTCAGGCGCAGGAAATTAGCTTCGAACGACAGCTGCATAGCGTGTACTGCCCCGATCCGCGCAAATAAGAGCGACCATATAGGCGAAGATCGGATCCAGTGCCTTTTGGTTGAACATGATGCCGAAGCTGCCGGTAATAATGTAACTGGTGGTGAGCAGAAGAGCGATCGCCATGGCTAGATCCCGGCCAGGGCCGGGTTCCTTTTTCCACGCACCGATCACGGGCGTCAGCAGCAGCAGTGAAAGCGCCGCGATGCCGACAAGGCCGGCGTCGATTCCCGCTGTGAGAAAGCCGTTATGGACATGGGAATAGGGCAGTTGCGGCCTTAGGCCCTCAGGGACTTCTGCCAGGACAGCAGCCATCCGGTTCTGCGGGCCATAGCCGGTCAGCGGATCCTTGGTGATTGCGGATAGGGCGCCCTTGTAGAGGGCAACGCGCGCGCTCAGCGAGGTGATATCACCATTGGTGCTTTCGAGCGACGACAGATTGTCCTGGAGCTCACGGACGCGATAGACAACCTGGTCGCTGCCCAGGGCGAGAAGTCCCAGCAGCAATACCGAGCCGGTGATGGCGAGGCTGCGCAGACTGATATGAAATCGGTTTTTGGGAAAATACCAGAGAAAGATGACGAGCTGGACGGGGATGACCAGCCAGGCCGAGCGCGTTCCGGAAAGCAGCGCGCAGCCGAGACCCGCGGCATACCCCAATATCGCGATCTTTTGCTCCATGCTTTTGGGAGATTGAATATTGAGTAGCGCGACGCCGCCGAAAAGCACGCCGATAACGCCGAGCAGCGCCGCGTTCGAGGTTCCCGCCTCCGCCCTGGGCATCAGGAACAAGACTTGAAGCAGGCTGAAAAGGAAAGTAACAATCATCCCGAGGCCGGCGGCGAGGATAAAGAGCGGTACAAGGCGGCCATCGGGAGATTGACGCATACGCGGCAAAATCAGCCAGATCGAAAAGAACGGCAGGAGCCGGAAAATCCAATCCAGTTCTTCCGAGAAAGGCGGATTGACGAATATGCTGACGATCATCACCACCGGGTAAATCGTCATGCAAATGGCAACCACCAGATCGGACTTCGACAGGTTCAGAGGACAGCGGGCTCTTGCCAGACAATAGAGGCCCGATAGCATCGACCCGAGGAGAATGAAGGAATTGAAGTTCGGCGAAAGTCCGGGCAGGATTGCAAAGAGAAAGACCGCAATGCCGTTGGTTCGATCAAGCGCGCTTCCAGATCCGTTTCCAGGATGAAGTACCGCAATCACGAGTTGCCTGAAATAGTTCACTTTGGTAGCCCTGAGGTGTTGCTTTCCAGCCTCGCTAAGGACGGTTGCCACCACTGTCAAGCCGTGAACGCGGGCAGAACCCGTGCTTTTTGCACTGTCGTATTCCGGCAACAGCAAGCTCGGATGCACTTTGCTCACTTGGCAATGGGCCGCAATAGCTTGCTATAGCAAAGCCGTGCCGATCGGAAAACACGTTTGAAGTGCGATCGAGAAGCTTTGTCATCGTGCGG
>NZ_CP072872.1 GCF_017948245.1 Rhizobium sp. NLR16a
GCGGTGCGCACCGTAGGCCGGAGCGTGAGCGGAGGAGGCGAGAGGACGCAAAAATTTGTATCGCGAGGAAGCCGAAGGCGGGGAAATTTTTGTGTCGTCCGCTTTGCGCTAACCGCGTCGACGTGCGAACGAGCGTCAAAAGCAACCGCCTTGGAGGGGTGAGACCTGACCGATTCTGGCAACGCGCCTCCTGTTCGTCATCAGCCTAAAGCCGCAAAGGCTGCGCCAATATTATTCAGAAATCCGGCCAGATCAACGAAAAATCCGGCTTTTCGCCCGAATCGTGAAGCAATATGGCTCGCAACCCGTCCGATGCCATCGCGCTATGCCGGCTATTTCCGTCACGGAATTCTGGAAGATTTCGACCGGCGGTAGTCGTACGGACTTTCGATCTCTGCAGCCCACATGCCAAAACCGTGATCGCGGGCGCTGTTTTCGGCCTGGCCGTACTCGACCTCGCTGATTGAGTGGGCAGCCGGCAGATACCGTAGCATTGCTTCCGCCAGTCCGACCTTCACCATCGCAAGGCCGATATCGGTGTCCCCGATGAAGCACTGCCCCACGAGGCGGCGATACTGATCCTGGTCGATGATGTCGCAGCGGACATGCTGACCGTCGATCATTTTTCCAAGATAGCTGCGGGCCGCGGCGCCACAGCGCCAGACCTTGCCATCCTTCAAGCCGGTCTGATCGCGCTCGCAAGCATCGATGGCCGCGATCCTGATCCGCTGCTGTCTGATGCTGATGGTATCGCCATCAATCACACGGGCTCGGCCGGACATATCGGCGGCCTCGACAGTGCTGTGGCTGATCAAAAGAGTTACTAAAAACGTCGATAGGGCATTGCGTCTCAATGTGTAACCTCCATGGAATTTCGGGCGGCAAGCCCATAGATGGAGCGGGCGAGATGCAATTCGCCCGCTCTTGCGCGGTCCGTCATGGCCCGTAAATAGCCTCCCGGCGAGCTGACCTCCTGCCGCTCGTATTTCTCGAGCGTCACCGCAACTGCGACGGCCGCTTGCTGTTCGCCCATCTCCTCGACAGCGCGGCGGTGGGCATCATCGGAGATCCCGGCAAACCGGCATATCAGGGGCACGGTGCGCGCAAGGTCGGCCCAACTGGTGGGGGCAAAGCCGTAGGTCTTCAGCGCTGGCACCGCCCGCAGCACGTCTTGCAGCGCCACCAATACCCGCGGCAGCTGCTGCGGCTGGTTGCTTTCGCTCCGGCGTCGCCCCAGGCTTTCTTCAAAAGCCCTCTTGCTGGCGGAGCCAGCCTTAAGCAAGCTGAGTTGTTCGGCGGTAGCCGAACGCCTTTCATCATTACTCTCTGCAATTGGATCAGGGGTTGTAATCTGTTTGTGCATGTCGTTTTCGACATACGGGCATGTCATATTCTGCGAATGAACCGCTTCTTTCGATCGGCACGGAAGCTGCATCAAGCGCTCCACCAACCACTCCAGAAGGGCTGTTGCTCGGCGCAACATCCGGCTTGAGGCCTTGCCGGCAATCCCGACAAGATCGCTGACGCGATCAATGCGGGCGGCAAGACGGGCCAAAGCGCGTTCGGAATGCCCTGCGGCGACCGCGAGGGCCTGGCGCGCTTTGCGCAGCGCGCCCCGATAGCGCCGCAAAGCCGTATCTGCGGCCTTCTTCTCAGCGCGCGCCTGCCTGACCGATTCATCGAGTTCGGCATATCGGACGATCAGAATTCGCAGGTCAATCCCGCATCCGTCCGTGATCTCGCCTTCGCCGTTGCGTATGGGATAGCGCTTGTAGTTCCCGCTGTCCTGCATGGTGATAAGGCCAGCGTCGAACAGGCGCGACAACATGCGGCTGACGCGACCGACCGACCGGCCGATTTCAAACGCCAGTTGTTGGTTGGACTTAAACACGATCGGACGGCCCGATTTGTCGAATGTATCGGCCTGAGCCGTGTTGATCAGAGCTACCAGCAAATGGCTTTCGGTTCCATTGATCAGGCCAATGCACGGAAGGCTTTGAACAAGTACGGCCAATTGGGCGCGCGTGATCGTCCCGACTCGTGCCGACTCTGCCAGCCGGCAGAAGTGGGCACGCCGCGGCGTTATCCGGCGGCCGCTTAGCCGCTGATTCGTTTGGGTATTCCCCATTCCTTGTCTCCGTCTTGAGACCAGGGAAAGCTTCGCCGTTCACCGAAAAGGTGCTTTCATTATTGACAGGGAAGGGAGGGTCTGCGAGAAGTGACTTGGCTAATTTATCGACTCACAGACCGCTTCCGGATTTCTTCGGGAGCGGTTCTTCTTTTCTGGTCGGTGTGTCTTCTCCGTAAATATGGTCAGAATGTCAGATGCGGAATCACGCTGATTCCGCTGATTGGTAAACATAGCGCCATAAAGCATAATGGCGCAACAACGTGCTACACGCATAACCGGTTAAGGTGCGCGTCTGCAGCAGCAATGTATTGGTTTTTCGGGGTTTCGCGCTTAGTGCCGACACCGAATAGGCTGCCTCTGGCATATCATGTTGAAGCAAAACGATGCAGGATGCGACCGACTGGAGGAATCGGGGATCTTCAGTGATTCTACCAGCCTAGATCGGTCTGGCCGAAATCATCGCCCTTGTAAGCAATCCGCATGCGGTAAGCCTTGGCGCAGGCATAGGTGAAGCAATCACCCATATTCAGCTTTGCCGGATGATTCACAATTTTTCCAAACTGCTGAGCGGCATCGAGAGCTTTGCTACCTACATCGCCGGAAATCATTGCCTCTCGCGCTTCCAGATCGGCAACAAATTGATCGACCAGGCGGCGGGCGATCTCCATCATTTCGGCGGTGGCGGGCTTGTCCTTGCCGGCTGCCTCGGCCAACCTGCGCGTCAGCGACAGGGTGGCCTCCATACGGACCACTGCTGACATGTAATAAGGACCGCCGTCCCGCTCTAACCGGCCCATGAGTTCGGCGGCGTCTTGCTCCTGGGCGAGGATGGCGACGACGACTGAGGCATCAACGAACAGCATTCAGTCTTCGCCCCACATTTCATCTGTTTCGCGTTTATGGTCGCCGGGAGCGAACGGGCCAGCTTCGCGGGCCATGGCGAGGGACTTGGCAAGCCGCTCGCGCATTGGCAAACTACCTCTGTGGTTGGCGATCTCATGCTTGAGCGCGGCTTTGACTGCTTCAACCTTGCTGGATTTCGTGAGACCGATAAGCTCCTCGGTGAGCCTGTCCACCTCGGGATCCTTGATGTAGAGCGGCATGGTGGCATATCCTTTCTAGGATATTATCATATCCTCTTTTTCATATCCTCATCAACACAAATACGAAATCGCGCCGTCCGAATCCGGGCGGGAAGGGGAGTTTGAGGGGAGGGGGATTTGGGCCTCCCCTCAACATGATTGCGGGCAGGTCGATCCTGCCCGCAATCATCGGTGCGCTCCAAACAGCGGGAGGGCCGATCACGTGGGTAACGTGACCGGCCCGCGACTGACGTTACTCAGCCGCTTGGGGGAACTGCTCGTCTTCGGCGGAGCTTTTGCCATCGTCGGTCTGTTCGGGGGAGAATATCCGAACAGGGGCCGGTAGCCAGCCGCTTCCGGTAACAAGACGGTCCGCGATCGTCACCGCCTCGGACTTTTTGGTCGCGGCTCTCACCGACAATTCCGCTTCACCGCCTTTCGCCTCGGCCACCGCAAGTTCAATGGTCGTCCGGTTGACGTGCTTGAAATAGCTGTCGCCGGTCGTCTCGAACCAATCCGGCATATGCACCTTGAGCGCGTGGCCCAGCTGGTTCGCCTGCTCGATACCCTTTTTCCGGTCCGTGAACTTCTTCTCCACCGCATTGACTGCGTGCGCCGCGCCGAATGCCAGCAGCGCAAGCACGCTGTCCTGCGGCTGATCCAAGAGCCAATCGAACAGATCGGCAGGATTGCCGGGCAGGTGATGGCCGTAGTTGTCCGCAAGGTCATTGAAGGCGGCCAGCCCTTTGCAGCTTTCGGCGTCCTTGATCGACGGCTCCAAACGCTCGTGTGTCAGCGACAATTGAAGGGCGCTCTGCTCCGTATTATACGGGTAGGCCACGCGCAACAGCATCGCATGAACGACGGCAACAAGGGCGACCTCCGAATTGTTCGCCAGTTCGATGCGCAACGCGGCAGTCTTATGAGCCGTCAGGTCCTCGATCAGAGCAGCCGAATGGCTGATAGACGGGACCTTAGGCGCTTGCGTATCCTTACCGCTCGGCTGGCCCTCGCCATCATCATCCTCGTCCTCCGTCTCGGCGCTTTCGTTCGGCTTTACGAAACCGCGCTCGATGGCAAGCCGACCGTAATAGTCAAGGAAAACGAGGGTTCCCGCCTGTTCCAACGCCTCAGGGCTGTACCCTTCCGTCCGGGCGTTGAGCGCGTCTATCCGTTTTTCGGTCTCCGCCAGCTTTGTCTCTGCCTCGTCGTCGGCCACGCCGTTTTCGATCAACTCGGCAAGCTCGTCATATTCAGTCAGCGCGGCATCAAGCGCGGCCTGATCTTCCTCGGAAAGAGCAACCGGCTCCGGATAGTGGCGCTTCATGGCATGATAGCCAGCGGGGGCTGTTGCGGAGCACTCCACCCATTTCCAGCCTTCGGCGCGAACGCTGGCGGCGGTCGCCTCGAGCTTTTCCGCCACGAGCTTTTCGACCAAGGCGGCATCCGTCGCATATCCGGCGTTGCGGTCATCGAACAGGTCACGTTTGACTGCTCCCCCGGCTTCCTCGTAAGCCGCCAGTCCGCCGATGAATTGCACGCGCTTATCCGTCGCGGCAATCATTTCCTCGGTGAGTGCTCGCCGGATCGATTGCGCATCGCGGTTCCAAGAGGGAAGCGCGTTCCAAACCGCCACCTGCCTTTCGTGATCATCGCTGACTGTAAAGGCCGATAGCTGCGCAAAGCTCATGTCCTCACCACGGTAAAGCTGCAACAGCACCGGAGCCACGCGGGCGAGCGCCAGCCGCTTGCGAACGACCATTTCGGTCGTGCCGAAACGGGCCGCGATGTCAGCAACGTCCTTGCCTTGCTTGGCAAGCACGTCGAATGCCTCGTACTGGTCGAGCGGGTGCATGTCCTCGCGCAAGATGTTCTCGGCAAGGCTGATTTCCGTGGCGATCTCGCCTTCGCGCTCCTTGCAATCGACGGGGAAATCCTTGGCAATCTCCCTCGCCTCGGCCAGCAGATTAAGGGCGGCAAGGCGTCGGCCGCCCGCCGTCACGAAATAGCGGCCCTTCTTGTCGCCCTTGCGAACAACGAGGTTCTGCAACAGCCGGTAGCCGTCTTCTCTAATGTTGGCGGCCAGCGCCTCGACGCCCTCGGCGCTGTAGGTCTTGCGGACGTTCTTCGGATCGGCGTCCAGCTTGTTCAATGCGATGATGATGATCTCGGTCATAATATTTCCCTTTTCCCTTTTTCCCGCGAAGCGGTCTCGTGCCCGAAGGGGCAGGAGCCCCGCTCCTGCTCCCCGAGCTCGTGCGGAACAGCGAGGGAGAGGGGGCAAGGGGACAAATCGGAGGGGGATCACCCGCCCGAAGGGGCGACGCAAAATCCGCGGATGCGGATCCGTGTCGATCCTGCACAAAGCGAGCCGAGCGAGCGGAGGAAGGACGGGGAGGCCGATTTTCCCCTTGCAGGGGAGAGGGAGCAGAGCACCCTTTCCCCGCTAAAGGAAACAATGAGCATACCAGGCGAAGGCGGCGCAGCGGCCGAAGTCAGTTCGCGCACCGTTTGACCGGTTAAAAGGGCAGCCGCAGGAGGTTTAGCATAGCGCCGACCGCAGGGCGGAAACCGGGAACGACTGCCCCCGGCAAGCGGTTCCGTGTAGTATCGACCGAAGAGAGCCCGTTCGCCATCGCCGCCCCGAGTATGGAGCGCTCCGCGTCGCCGGCGAACTCCGCTGACAATCATGGCCTATCGTAGGAACCTGGAGGTATCGTATGAGCATAGTCGATCAATATGAAGCGCCGCCAATGACAGAGCCTCAACGCCGCGATGCCATGGCCGACATGACGGCGATCGTGCGTGGCGAAGAACTCGACGTACCGTGGCGGCGCATCCGCGTCCTGCTCGATCATAAGCTTGCGATGGTTCAGCATCCTGTGTTTACGCAAGGAAGCTTGACGTCTCTGGGGCTGACGGACAAGGGCTTGCGCTTCATGGGCGAGATCTGATCGAAAATTCATATTGCGCATAAGAAAATATTCCTCTTGACGACGAACACATGCGGGTGTTCTGCTTTTGTTCTACTCACCAGGAGCAAACATGCGCAAACCGGAGACGATCGAACGCCTCTATCTGGATTTCGATGGCTTCTTCGCGTCGGTCGAACAGCAATGCGACCGACGTTTGAGAGGTCGGCCGGTCGGCGTCGTTCCCTTCGAGGGAACGGACCGGACGGCCGTGATCGCATGCAGCCGTGAGGCCAAGGCATATGGCGTCAAGAATGTCATGCCGATCAACGAAGCGAAACGGCTTTGCCCTGAGCTCGTTCTGGTTCCACAAAAGCCGGACCTCTATCGCCGGGCGCACAATGCGCTTCTGTCGGAAATCGAAACCGTTATTCCGATCGACACGGCCAAGTCGATCGACGAGCTGACGTGCCGCCTCGATGAGGCCGGCCGGGCGGATCCTCGCGGCCTGGCCGCCGCGATCAAGGCGACGATCGCGGAGAACGTCGGCCCGTGGATCACGTGCTCGATCGGCTTTGCCGCCAATCGCCAGCTCGCGAAAATCGCTTGCAAGGAAGGCAAGCGGAACGGAGGCCAATACGGGGACGGGCTCGCCATCTGGCGGCCTGAAGACATGCCGGCGCCTTTGCTTGTGGTGGCAATGGAAGATATTCCGGGCGTCGGCGGCAATATGGCGAAGCGGCTTTACCGGTCGGCGATCTACACGACCGAACAGCTCTATAACCTTCAGCCGAAACACATGCGTAAGCTGTGGGGCAACGTCACCGGAGAACGGCTCTGGTACGCGTTGCACGGTTACGACATTCAGGCCCCGGCATCGAACCGCGGGATGTTCGGACATGGCCGCGTCCTTCCACCGGAGGCGCGGACGCTTGCCGGCGCACGCGAGATCTCGCGCCTGCTTCTGATTAAGGCGGCGCGGCGGCTGCGCCGGGAAAACTTCTATGCTGGCGGCTTGTGGTTATGGCTGTCGATCCGCGACGGCTCATGGATGGGCAAGCGTCATCTACAGGTTGTCAACGATGACCAGGCCATCCTTTCGGGACTGGCAGAACTGTGGAACCAGGTTCGCCGCGATCACCCGCGAGGAATAACGATATTCCGGATCGGGGTTACTCTTTACGATCTGTCTCCGTCGCACGAGCGGCAGCTCGACTTACTCCTCAATGACGATCGCACGCGTCGGCGCTGGGAAAACGCCAGCAAGGCGACCGATAATCTGAATACGCGATACGCCGGCACGGTCGTCAGTCTCGGCCAGTGGCGGCCGCCGGCTGGCGGCCATGTCGGCGGCAAGATCAGCTACACGCGCATTCCATCCGCGGAGGATTTCTGGTGAAAAGCTGGAAGCAGAATATCCGTGTCGGCGATCTGGCCGACAATCAAAGGCTGGAAGCGCGCTGCAAGAAATGTGGCCACGTCCATTATCTGACGCGGGCGATCGTCTGCTCGTCGCCAGAGCGAGAATTTCTCTACATCGACGAGCTGGAGCGCGAAACCGTGTGCAGGGCGCGCGGATGTCGCGGCGGAGTGCTCCTGTCGATGGTCCGCCTCGATGAGCTGACCGGGTTTGTCGGTGGACTTGCCTGATCGATCTTGCCCTCACGCCTGCTGTGAAGCATTCTCGCCATCGTGGCACCGAGGAGGAGGAGCGGGCGGAGATGGCTTTTCGACAGGATACGTTATCCGACTGGGGCGCATCGGAACGTTATGACAGGCAATAATCATTACCCCGATTGTTCATGCGGATGGTGCGTCAATTACGGGCGATCAAGGATCAACAGGATCGATCTTACCGAGAGCATTCGGTATCGAGATGCAAAAGTGCTGTTAAAGCAGAGCGGCGCGAATTCCGTCTCCGCATGCTACGTCATTCCAAACGCTCGCTGCCCCGTTTGCAGAGAACCAGTCTTTTTCTACGCAAATACCGCCGGTAGCAGGGTTTTCTTCAATCACCCTGGTCCGCCGTGGCCAAAACACGGATGCACAGATAATTCGCGGCGCAAGATATTCGCTGCTGCAGTCGAAGCACCCGCCGTTCCTACGCGGCGGGCGCGAGGCCAAGTCATCGAGTTGCTCGACGCTGCGCAAATCGTGGGTTTATCCGGGCACAAAGTCTTCGGGCGAAGAAAGCCCGAAGAGTGGACACTCGTAGTCGTTCAATCCGTCGACAGGCGCGGCGACGAAAATAAGGTTGAGGGCGAGTTTCTCGACTCCGATACAGGCGAACAGTTTCGCTTTACATGCCGATCGGCAAAGCCGCTTTTTGAGGCAGGGGACTTTGTGAGCGTTCGCGGCAACCAGATTTCATTCGTTGATCGTGACACATTGCAGCCGGTTGCTTTCCTCTCCGGCGCGTGGGTCGAAACGACAGCAGAGCCTCCTCGGCAAAACCCCACTTCACCTCCCATCGCCACGCCCAAGGCAGCGCCGAAATCGGCCAGAAGAACCGACCACGCGCAATTGATTCGAAAGAAGAAGAAGCCCGCAAGCAAAACCGAAGCTTCAAAATACGACATGACGAAAGTGGAGATGGTTCACTTTGATACCAAAAAAGTGCCGTTTGCCGCGCTCTTTGGGAAGCTCGAGCCTATCGTGAAATCCTATGCGCGGGAGAGTACCCGAAAGCCAAGGGATGTGGCAGCGCGCCTTAACATTGATGGTCATCGGACGGCCGTGGGCGAAAAATGGACCCCGCGGCTTGTCTATTTCCTGTTGGCGTTGATGTTCAACGACTCGTCTGCTTCTTCGAATGAAAATGGCCATCGGAATGACGGGGAGCGGAGGAAGCCGGCTTGCCCAAAGCCTCAGCCGACAACTGCACCCCCCGAACCGTTAACCGCGGAGATTATGGCTGAACGGCTCTCCCGATTGGGCAGGGTGGTCCGGAGCGGAAAAGCGGGCTGACAGGTACATTCGGCTAGGTCCAGGAGACGTGGGTGCCCAAGTTGGAGCCCCGTCCTCAATGTGTGCTGCTGGTTGCCGGAAGGCCCGTTAGGCGACTGAATACATTGACCCAGAACTTATAGTCATCGTCTCGCCTTTCGGTCCAAGCATCGAGGGCGCAATACGCCACTGCGGTACCGGCCTCGTTGCCAAAAAGTTCGATCGCGGCTGTTGCCGCGCTCTCGGCGTCAAATGAATTTGCGAAGATACTCTTCATACCCGCGGACCCCCGACGAATTTTTGAAGCGAAGCGAAGTTACAAATGAGTTCCTTAAGGTTGACGCATAATACTGGCCTCTTCAACCAGCAATTTCAAGCATCAGCCACCGGGGCCACCCTGCTTTTGGCAGGGCGCAGCTTGCGGTCACTTCGGCTTGTTGTCGTTGTCGGCTTTCCCCTCGAACTGCACCTGATAGCTGACCTCGACCTTGGCGAGGAACGGAAGCGAGAAGGCGACGGAGATTTTCAACTGGCCCTTATGGGACAGTTTGGCGATTTGCCGATTGATGTACTGACGAAGGCGGCGGCCGGTCTTTTGGCAGAAGGTTACGAGCGTTTTCATGAGGGTGATCCTCCTTAGTGGTTGTGCGTAATCGCGAAGCTCGAATACGGCTGGGACGGCCGAGTGCACCGCGAAGCGGTCGCAACGGAGCGAAGAGGAGAGGAGAGGAGAGGAGAGGAGAGGAGAGGAGAACCCTTTAGGGTTGCACGCCAAGGCCGGCCCTGACGTATCGTGCGCAGCATCAGATTGCGGACAGCCACCTAAGGAGAGGCCGGAAAACGCGGCCTTCGTAGCCTCAGCCGCCGCCTTCGCCGTCAATCGGCAAGTCGCCATCCGGCCTTCAGGCCGGATCTCGGTCGCGGTTTTGCTGTAGCGGGGTCCAGGTTGGCAACTGTGTTCGACGGCCGACAACGACAACAACGCGAAGTGAGCCGGCTCGTGACAGCGGGGCGGCCGCCGTGGATGGGGAGGGGAGTACGAGGGGAGGGGCTTCGGGGCTCCCCTCGTATCAGCCTTGGTCCGCTCGATGCGGATCAGGCTGATTGAGGCGCGCTAACGGACAAGTCCAAGGCGTTTACCAAGGCTCGGCGGAGAAGGCGGCCCAGCTTCCTTGATCATTGCCAGTATCATTTCGCGCGTGAGGCCGTGAACCTCGTAGCCTTGCACCCGCGCGGCTTCGATAATGGCTTCCAAGCTTGGATATTCCTCAAGAAACCCGCCCAGCCACAGGGCGCATTCGTCGGTTTCGCGGTCCGGAAACGCCTCCAAAAAGAAGGTCCTTAAAGGCCGGTCATAGCCGATCGTGGCTTCCGGGTCGGCCTTGGTCGCGGATCACTGCAACAGTATAGCGGCTCAATGCTGGCTCCTGTCGTGGCCTGTTCGGTGAAGGCCGCGCCGTCGGCGCGGCCTCGTTCTGAAAAGCGGCATAGTCCCTGGTTGGTGAGGGCGGCTCGCTCCGCCTCGAAAGTGTAGCCATCCCAATCCTTCCAAGCCTCCCAACCGAGTGCGGGTGCGCGTCCGTACCAGACGCGCACCCGCACTCTATCGGCAGCAACCTCCTCGACAACGGAAACCGTGAAGCTTCCGCCCGTACCCGACGGCATGTCGAAAACGTCGACGCTGCGGCGCTCGAGTCGCATGTCCGCGCCCCCTACAGCCGGAAGTGAGCGACAAGCGCCTGATTGGCGCGATGGCAGGCAAGGGCATAGGCGACAATTTGCGCCACCATGTCAGAATCGGTTGCACCCGCCCGTTTCGCCCTGTCGGCCATATCCTCTGCAAGGTCGCTATCGTCCTCGCCGACGTGCTTGTTGCCGACAATCCATGAAATCTGCCCGGTTGGCAGGTCGGGCCGTAGCTTGGCTGGAAGAGCGGAAATCCGCCCTTTCCGTGTGCTCGCTTCGGTTCCGGCCTGTTCTGCCTCCGTCGTGGTCGGATAATAGGCCGTGACCAGTTTCCGGCGCTGCGCGTCGGCGGCGCTGATGAAAGCGTGCCCGCCGTCCTCGGTCTTGTAGACCGCCCAATCGGCAGCGGTTCCGCCGAAATAGGGGTCGCCCGTGCCATGAAACTCCATGACGAAATAGATTGCCTGGGTCATCGGAATGTCCTTCCTTCGAATAGGGGCGGTTGATCAGGCGGCGTTGGCGCCGCTGATCGTCTTCAACACGCGCTGGGCGGCGTAGCGTCCGGACTCGTTCAAGTGCCGTTGCCAAGCTCCTTGCGACGGCGACCAGCGGAAGCCGTTCGCCTTCAACACGCGTCGCGTCGGGTCGTCCGGCTTGCCGGGAAAGATCAACTGGATACGCGCGATATCGGCGTTCTCCTTGACCTCGACGGCTCCAGCGTCCGTCTCGACCTCCTGGCTTTGGGTGCCGCGCTCCTTCATCCTTGCGAGGACAGCAAGGCGCTGCTGCAGGCGGCGAAGCTCGGCACGGCTGTTGGTCGTGGTGAAACCGCGCCGGGACTGCCACGGTGCTAGTTTGACGCCGCTGGCTGCGGTTTCGGCGGAAAGTCCGGTGTTCGCGGCGACGGTGGCAATCATGTCCTCTTCGCTGGCGAGGTCCTTTTCCATCCGCCGGATGATCGCGTTCGCGGCTTTCATCCGGTCGATGGCAAGCGCCGTCTCCTCGATGCGCGTCATGATCCTCTGCAAGGCCACTGGATCTCCGGAACGGATCGGCTCATCATCGGTGCCATGCGGGAACGCCTTCCGCTTCACTGCCTTGCGGGCCGTCGCCTCGTGCGCCTTCAGGTCGGCGCGGCGCGCATCGGCAATCTTCATCCGCTTTTCATTGCGGGCGACGGGAAAGCGGGCAGGGCCGGTGACAAACCAGTTCATGCAACGGCCTTCCGCCGCCCAATAGCGCCGCGTCAATTCGACGTGACGGCGGGCGAAAGCTTCAATATCCGGTTCCGGAATCGGAACGCAGGCTTTGTCCCAAAGCTCGGCAACGTAAGCGGCGAATTGGTTCAACCGCTCCGCAAGCTCTGAAAGCTCGGCCTTCGTGCGCCGGTCGGGAAAATGGGTGAGGGCGTGAAACTTCGCCTCGATGTCCTCCGCCGCAATGGTTGCGGCGAAGGTTCCTGCGACGATGGCTAGGATGTTGTTTTCGAGTGCTGCGATTTTCATCATGCCTCTCCTTCGACTAGGACAGGCGCGCGGCGCTCGATGCGGCATTGCAGGCCTGCGAGCGCGCCGGCGATGATGATGCCACCGGCCGAAATCTCATCGGCCTTGGCAAACACCGGGTCCAGAACCGGGCGGCAGCATTTGAAATGCTTTGCCGCATCTTCAAGGCTGATGAGGGGGGAGGTGTACGGGGTGCTGCCATCGCCCCCCACGAGCACGATCTTGCCGGCGATCGGCTGCGGGAAACCTTCAAAGATGGTGAAGGCGGTTAGCCCATCCCGCAATCCGTCCTCGTCGACGAAAAGCGTGTGCCGCTCGTCAAACCGTACGACTTCAAGCAGTCGGCAACCGATTAAGTCATAAATCGGCCGGATACCCGTATCGACCGGAAGCTCCACCGGCCTAAAAATCGTGGTCTGCGGGTCCAGCAGATAAGCAGTGTTCACGCGCATCATTGTTCTAGCCCTTTCCTTTCCGCGAAGCGGTCTAGCGTCTGCCCGAGGGGCAGGAGCCCCGCTCCTGCTCCCCGAGTTCGCGCGGAGCAGCGGGAGAGAGGGAGGCAAGGGAACAAAACGGAGGGGGTTCGCCCGCCCGAGGCATGAGCCGAAGGGGCGACGCAAAATCCGCACGTGCGGATCCGCGTCGATCCTGCACGGAGCGAGCCGAAGGCGAGGGGAGGAAGGACGGGGAGACCGTTTTTTCCCTTGTGAGGGAGAGAGGGCGGCGCCCTCTTTCCCTCCTTCAGGAAGACAGAGTCGGCCGCCGGGCCGCCATTTCAGATATGGAAAGGGCCGCCCTGCCTCATAGATCAGGACGGCCCCCGCGGTGCATGACAAGAAGGGCTAGCGACTTGTCATGCACCAACCCGTGATTGGTGTTTTCTGGCAGGCAATATGCTGATTTTGAGGGGGTCTGTAAACGGGATTTAGAGGCAAATTGATGCAGTCAAGGAGGCGACTGCGTAGCGACTCTTGCGCAACCGATCGTTACCCGCACGGGCGAAGACCGCTTTTCAGCGGGCTTCGTGCCGCAGGCATAGAGCGGGCTCGCGTCAGCGATGCGCCAAATTGATTCCGTCTGTGGCGTTTTAGGGGCTCCCCAAATACAACCGTTTGGGTTAGAGAAATCCATACCTCTAGTTATAATCGGCAGGACGAATGGCAGGGCCGTCTCTCGAGCAGTGGATTTTGGATCTCGGTTTACAGCAAATAGACGATCCTCTGATTGGCAAATCGATCTATCGCAAACCTTTCGACGGTCAGCCGAACGCAACGCCTGAGAAGATCAATCCTGTCGATGTTCACGTCGGCCGTCGCCTTCGCGCGCGGCGACTCGAAATGAAAATCTCACAGGAGAAGTTAGCCGACGCGATCGGTGTGACGTATCAGCAGGTGCAGAAATACGAAAAGGGCATCAATCACGTGGGAGCAAGCCGCCTTCAACTGATCGCAGTTGCCCTGCAAGCCCCGGTTTCCCACTTTTTCGATGAGATGCCCGACGACGCCGGCGAGATCAGCGCCGATCCGAAAGTCCTCCTCCACGCGGAAATCATAAAGTTCGCCACCAGCGATGAAGGGATTGAGCTCATTCGGACGTTCACTCGCATTGAGGATGCCACCGTTCGGAAACGGGCTCTTGGGGTCTTGAAGGCCCTCGGCGAAGGAATGGGATGAATAGATCATCCCCTGCCTTTGCGACGAGCGCGCCGACTCCAAGCTTGCATGATTCTACAATTGCCGGCCGCTGCAAGGGGTGATTTTATCGCCGCATGGATACGAAACTCTCAGACTTGAAACTTAAACCTTGGCTCCTCACTGAGCTCAACCAGCTCGGATACGAGGTCGTTGACGACATGCAACACCTGTCTACAGTCGAGATTCTGCGGATACCTGGCATGGGCGGACTGGCCTGGCGGAAGATCGCAAAGGCAATGGGGCGGGACCCATTTCCTGACCTGAAAAAGCGCCGATAAACGTTGTGTGAGCCTGGCGCCCAAATTTTCGCGCGACCGAGCGACATTTTCGAACGCGAGCTGACGGCTCACGGTACCTGTCGAAGCCTATCCGTCACGTCCATGACACCGGCAACTTCCCAGACGCCATCCCTTGCCAGGAATTTGTGGCTGTTGGTGTGAGCTATGTAGACGGCCTTTTCCTTGACCGTGGCGGCCGGAATCAGCGCTGCCCTGACGATCTGGTAGTCATCGTCGAATAGAACGACGGCGAGGACGTCGAAACCATCCAGGTCGCGGATCGCGGAGAGCTGCCGGGATTTGTTGCGCTGATGGATACGGCGGCCTTTCACCTGATATCTGATTCCAGCGCCGTCGAGCGCGTCATACCCCTTGACTGAATTCGCGGCCTGCTGCCAGCCGAAAGCGGCGCAGAAGAGGTATTCGGCCAGGTCCCCGGTCGGGTTGTTGGCGCTTCTGAGGACATTTCGGCCGCGCAGCTCTTCCATGATAGCCGCATGCATCGTCAACAGCTGGGCCGTGGTCTTTCCCTCGAATTCCATTTGCTCCCTTTCCGTCGCCTTGACACCCTGCCCGGATGCGAACAAATGTGGAACGATGAAACACCGTCGCGGTATTGAGATCGGTCGGCCGAGAAGGGACGCGATCACCTATATCGGGCCTGTGCAGGACCCGCTAGGGATGGCTATCGACGATCTGCCTCAGTGGAATGTCCTGGGTGGCAATTGCCCAGCTTGCGAGCGGGAAGGGTGGATTGACCGCCACGAGCTTCGTCGGAAATGGGGCAACGCCATTCTTCATTCCCTGCAACCCCGTTTGAGGTGTCTTGGATGCGGCAATAAGCAGGGAAACCGGTGGATACTGGGGCATCTACCACGATAGCGCTGGTTTTAGGCGGCAAAATCACCGGGCGTATGCTACAACCAGAGATAAATCCATTGGGTCTACATCATGAGCAGTGAAGAAGAAATATTTCACAACTCCCGCCCAGATAAGACGTATGCCAGTCCGGCTTTCAAGGATTATGCTGGGCGTAAACTGCGAATTGCGAACAAGGTGATAGACGGCGAGCCAGGATACGAGTTTGCAAAGGTAAAGGACGAACTTGTTCTGCGGCAGACCGAGGGTGGTCGATTTCAAATTAAGGCTAGTTTCCTAGAGGATGATCGGTCGTTCAGATCGGTTACGATCCAGAAGTTTACGTCGAAGGGCAATGCAAAGGAATATTTCGCCTTTGGCCCGCACGAGATGACTGCTCTCCTCAAGTTTATGGCGAACATAAAGCGCATCCATTTTCCGGATGATGGTCGTCTCAACATATCCGACCGCGACCTTGAGAACCTATTGCTCAAGCCGGATCAGATGCGCAGGATCGCAGCCGACAATCAGCAGCTTTTAGCGGCCATTGCCCGGAACGAGATCACAACCGAGGACGTTGTCGCTCTCTCTTATAGGAAGAAGCAGCTCGCGCTTTTTCGGCGGCTGCTTGGAGATGATGCCTATTTCGATCAATGCGTGGCTCAACACGGTAAAGGACCTGAAACACTCTGGCAGCATTTCTTGGAGAGAAACCCTTGGATTCTCGGATACTCTCTGAGCCTGATCAATTTCGGCCCGCTGGACAATCGCAAGCTGGAACAGACCGTTCGCGGGCACGACCTGGAGGGGCCCGGGAAGCGGGTCGACGCCCTGCTTCGATCTCGGGCGATCCTCAACACTGCCGCATTCGTTGAGCTGAAGCATCATAGGACAGAGCTGGTATCGCCCGACCAATATCGGTCAGGAATTTGGACACCCTCGAAAGAGCTTTGCGGGGCGGTCGCACAGGTGCAAGGAACAGTCGCTGCGGCACTAGAGCGTTGGAGTTCCACTGTCCATGTGACCGATAGAGATGGGGAACCGACGGGGGAGACAATTTTCACGACCGAGCCTCGTTCCTTCGTTGTTTGCGGGCGGCTTGCCGAATTCGAGAACGAGCACGGCGTCAATGAACGAAAGTTCGGATGCTTTGAACGGTTCAGGCGAAATTTGCTCCGACCGGAAGTGGTCACGTTCGATGAGCTGTACGAGCGAGCGCGGCTAATCGTTTCCGCCAGCGATCAGAATCATTCCAACCAGCCATAAAGCCCAGCCGAGGATTCGAAGTTATCCGCCTTATCGGGTGGGATATGTGAAAGCGTTTTTCTTGCCACACGAATGACAGACAAGGCGATTCTTCAGGCTTTCCAGGGAGTGACCTATGCCGCGAAGTTGCTCCAATGCCGCTTGATCGAGCTGTCTTCGGGTGGAGCATCCACGGCAATAAACACCCATATTAAACCCAGAGTCGACCCAGGCTCCCAGCGATGACGTGGCTTCGTCCGCCCGCTTATAATGATCGTTCAGCGCCAGCAGCTCTCGATAGGCTTCCTCGCTCACCTTGCTGGAGGCAAGAGGATAATTGCAACGCTTCAACTTGAACTTGACTTCCTCTGGCGTGCCCGGGCGTCCCATTTTGTATGCGGTGGTCGTGCTCCTGGCATGACGCTCGATAAAATCGAAGTCATCCCCTTGAACTGACTCGTAGTGAATGCCGACCCGCCAAGGTGACTCAGCCCCGAAATTTCCACTTGGTCCGCGTTTGTAAACTGTAATATCGATCTCAAAGGGGTAACCATCGGTATCGACCGACTTAGTAATAAAGAATTGCTGAACATACAGATCAGGAAATCCTTCATAAACAAAACCACTGTAGCGATAGCAACGCTGGATGATTTCCTCGATTTCTCTGAGGGTCAAATCCCCCCAAATACGCTCTTCCTCGTTCATCGCCCCAAACTTTCAATACACATTTCGGCTTGCGTTTTCGTTAGGTAGACAAGCTGCTTGTAGACCAAATCGGAAAACCAGTAGTCCCCATTCAGGTGTCGAGGAAATCCCAGTCTGCCCCCAACACCCATCGGATCGCGCTTAGCTTCCCGTTGATCATGCCCCATTCGAAGTCATCCCATGGGCCAAGATTTTCCACGCCGACCTCATCTTCGGTCCGCTTTGCTGCTGCCAGTGCTGACGCCCAGGTGTCGCGAGCAATAAGGCTCTGGGCGGGTCGCTTTGATAGATCGATCTCGTCCACCACCTTGGTTTCGCCGATGCTGATGCGATGGCGCAAGTTGTGGTGGCGATTGTACCAGACCTGGCGATATAGCAGGTTCTCCGCCTCCAGCAGCTCAGACAACGTCCGAGGCTCTTCCAGGAATTCGTCTCCCAACGTGAACTCATCGAGCAAATCGCTGGCGATGTCGCGGATTACATCTGCGATCTGTGTTGCATAAGCCGACTTTGGCTCAGTGAAGTGCGTCTCCAGATCGGGATGCGGAAACTTCTTGTTCCCAATTGCAGTCGAGAAATCAGTTGTGTTGGAAGTCACGAGCACGAACCGTTTTTCCGGGTCGCCCTCCGCCGTCATCGCCTCAAGGTAAGTTTCTAGAATGATGGCGTCGGCGATGGAATTTTTTGATTGATGACACGGCGCCGTACGTGCAAGCGACCGATCAGCAGCGCGGAGCTTAACACCGTCCGTCGTCGCAATAACTGGCGCTCCAACCATGAGCTTGAAAATGCGTTGGATGACGCTTTCACTCGTATCCGTCGACAGCGCCAGTTTGTGATTTATCGCGTCGACCGCTTCATAAGCCTTGTCACGGTCTGGGCCGGAATTGATTTGCGATAACGCTTCTCGAAAACGCTTGGCGGTGGAAAGGAGGCTAGCCTTCCGCGCGTCCTTTACCCTTCCCAAGTTCTTTTCGAACTCGAACATGACCTGCTCGGGCACGATGAGGGATACTTCCTCGCGAGAGACTAGCTCTTCGACAGCAGTTAGAACTGGATCGAGACGCTGGTCCTTGAGGATATCCAGCCAGACGCTCGTGTCGATTAAAACGCGATAGATCATTTCACCCTCAAACTGCAGTCGGCCGCGAGTGTGACATTGCCACCTACATTTTTGGCAAACAATGATCCGACTTATTCATCCACGCAGAAGATTTCGGCACGCCGGATGGCGCACCCTGCCGCCAATGGACCAAGAGCCGCTCGGACGTTGGTGAGGTCTTGAGGCTGGTTCCCATGACATCAGTTGGCGAGCCCGCAATTTCTATCCCTCTAACTGGAAAACGTCTGCATTATCCTGGTGCTCGCGCAACCCTTTATAGGACGGATGCCGCAGCTTGCTGTCGGTTGTCCAACCCCGAAATTCGACTTCGGCAATAAGCGTCGGCTCAATCCACACGACCTTGCGCTCGCCTGAATATGGCACCGGCGGCTGCCTTCGCTTCCACGGCAGCTTGTCCATGGACGTGCGCAACGCGAGCGACGCCCGCTCTTTGAATCCAGTTCCTACGCTGCCCACGTAGCGCAGATCATCGCCTCGATAGGCCGCAAGTTGAAGAGAGCGGAAGCCGCCGAAAGCGCCGACGGAAGGCTCATACCCGACGATGAAGAATGCTTCGCTTTGGACGCATTTGCATTTGATCCAGTCGTCCGTTCTGCCGGATCGATAAACGCTGTCGCGTTTCTTCCCTACGATCCCTTCCAAGCCCAACCTGCAAGCGTGGTCCAGCAGCTCGACAGGATCAGCGTCGATCTCCTCAGAAAGCCGGATCGCGCTTTCCTTCCCCTGCAGCAGATCTTCGAGCAGATGGCGGCGAGAGCCGTATTCCAGCCCTCGCAGATCGTGGCCGTCGAAATAGATCAGGTCGAAGGCCATCATGGTTGCGGGCGATACGAGGTTGCCGCTCCGTCGGCCGACCGCACCCAGGCTGGATTGCAACAAGTTGAAATCCGAGCGGCCTTGTTCATCGAATAGGCAGGCCTCGCCGTCCAAAATCATTGACGCAGGTCCCAGTTCTCGAGCCGCGTCAACAATTGTGGGAAATCGATGCGACCAGTCGTATCCGCCTCTGGTTAGAACACGGATCTGACCGGCCTCGACGTGGACGTGAATTCGATATCCGTCCCATTTGATTTCCCAGTTATAGCCTGTTGCCGGTGGGCGTTGCTTCAGCAAAGCCAGGGCGGGTTCCACGCGATCCGGCATGGGATCGAAGGGCAGGGCGGGTTGCGCCGGGTTCCGTTTCCAGACACGGCGACTTTGAAGCTGGCCGCTCTCATCGGTGAGGAGCGGTTTCGAGCGAGGCGGACGCGTGCCTTTTGCCATGCTCTCTATTTCAACAGCATTTGCTTAAAAGTATCCATATGAAAGTCCGGTTAGCCGCGGCCTAAACGGACGCGGACGCCCAGATCATGTTCGTCGGCAATTATCAGGACTCGATAGAAACCGCTTCAGGCTCAAACCGGCCAACAGAATGTAGGGCGGCATGGCGAGCGAATAGTGCCCACAGTTTAATTCCAAAATATTTGGCCGAGCGCCGATGTCCTCCAGCTTCTGCATGAAACTCGCCGATAGCTCTGGCAACACCACCTTGTCTCTCTTGGCCAAGACAACGTGCAGAGCGAGATCCGACCGCGCCAGACGCTGTGCGCAATTCCCCAAATTGAGCGGCCCCCAAGCCCTTCGGAGATCGGTCAGATCAATCTCAGGCGCAAGACTGTCGCGTATTGCTCGTGTCGCGCGACCCGTCCAAACCATGTCGGCCAGGCTTCCCGCCGTCAGAAACAACGAGGCTTTTGACACGGCCGCGTCATGCGCTGCGATCAATCCAGCGACCCACGAACCCAAGCTCATACCGAGGACCGAAATGTCTCGATAGCCTTCGAGCTTCAACCAACGAATGAGCTTTCGGCCGTCCAATACTGCCTGCCTTACGGATTGGATCGTTCGACCAAGGTTGGCGCTAAGCATATAATCGGCATGCACGGAGCCTGGCCGGGCGCGCTCGAAGTGATAGGGCATAGCAATCTCGACGACCGTGATGCCGCGCTTCGAGAAAAAGCTGGCGATCTGGCGATTTCGGGAGCTGGCATTCCAGTGGTGAAAAATCACCAATGCGCGATCGAAGGACCCGCTATCTGCTATTTTTGCCCAGACGATGTTGTTCTCTTCAACGTCCGTGGAAATGTCCGATGGAAATTTAAGCCATTCGCCTTGTTTTTCGAAACCCTGATCGCCGCCCTCCGGACAGTCGAAAAAGGCTGAGCCAGCCACGGCGTGGCCCGCAAGGACACAAAACTCCTCGAGACTTGTTATCTGCTCCGCACCTGGAAAGGCGCGTTCCGCGTCAAGGACGAGGGCCGTTCTTTCCTTTCCTTCTTCGCCGCGCCGCGCCCGCCGCTCGTCCCAACGATCAAGCCAACTATGATACACTCTGATTTCCTACCTCACTCGTTCGCCATGCCCAAACACTGGGTCAAAGAGGCCATATACCGCGAGGAGCACTCCGATACCTAAAAGGATCGAAAAGCCAGCGAATGCGCCGATCAAGAGATAGGCAACAACGAGCAAGCCTACGACCGCCGACATCTTCCACAAAAGCATACGATATCGACGTCCGACACTTAAACGGATGGAAGCAACGAGGAAGACGACGCAAGTTGAAATAGCAACAAGAAGGCTGCTGTAGTGTGTCGGCATTCTATAACTGAACCCGTTGCTAACATCTTTATGCACATACAAGGCTGATGACATATCGCCGACCAACCAATCCACGATGTTCTCTCCATTCGATGTCAGGTAAGAGCTTTGGGCCTTCATGCACATGGCGACTAGAATACCCAGCACAGTGCACCGAAAAATTTCGCGCATCACCCTGAGACCAAGTTGATCGAGCTCGTGTCGATGTTCCACCTCCGGCCAGGCCTTCGATGCTTCCCCAATTTTCCAGAGATCATGGACCATCGTGTGAAGCAAAATGAGGCCTGCGAAGAACAGATAAAAGCATAGGCACATGTATAGATATGCGAGAGCCGTGAACACGATCGACATTGGCACCGATATAACTTCAGGGCGCACAATAGCCAACGTGCCCCAACTCGTCGCGTAGTCATCACCACCGTTCATCAATGGGATCAAGCACACGCCGATCCACTGAAAAAGGCCGGCAAACAATACACAAATCAAGAAAACCGCCCAAAATGTATACGAAGAAGCTTCGACGTTTCGCGCCCAATCATTTTCGCTTTCCATCATGCCGCCCTGGGCCATAAGCTCTAAGCGCGCCTCGTATCTCCAGAAGACCAACAGCTCTATTACGATCGCAAAAAACAGTGGCAAAAGCACCATGAAGAGGAATGTCCAATTCGGTGCCCAAAGAAACCCAACCTGCTTCACGACGCCATCCGCCCGGACGTACGTGGCGCTGTGAATGCCCGTGATGTATGACAAGAAGCCAAGAGCGGTGGCGCCCGCAAATACCGACGCCGGTAAATTTAAGGGAGATCCGCGAGAAAAAAGCGCTTCCGATCTCAGCGCCAAGCCGAAACGCCGGTCCGGCCGCTTGATATCGGTCTCCCGTGCCAACTCAGCTCCCGAGCCAGTCACATCATCGACAGTCGCAGTCAATGGCCCTTCCGGAACACCGGGCGCAACGCTGCTTCTAGCATTCTTAGATTCTCGTCTCCTTGCCGCGAACCGGGATTGCGCATCGCTAAGCTCCATCTGCCATTCACTGGTGGCGACTGGATCATCGCACCCAAAAATCCTTGCCAGCCAACGAATATTGGCTGTGCTGATGCCCTTCTCGTTCTCTTGAAACCAAAGCTGAACCGTTCGCAGATCCACGCCAGCCCGGTTCGAATCAATCTGTGAAATCGCCTCTGCAAGAAGCTCCGGCGTCCACGGCCCTGCAGGAAAACCATCGCTACCCAATGGTCGACCTGCTCCAGCCGCAGCCAATCGCTTGAATAATTCTTTGAAATCACTTCCGTCGTTTGGCGGGGGGATAAAAAATTTTCCATTTTTTAACAAAGGCTTACCAGATTCGGTTTCGTTTGGTTTCGTTTGATTTCTTACCCTATCGTGCCTCCGGCCTCAATCAATGCGTTTAATGCAACGAAAAAGCGCCTCTAAATTGGCGCGGACAACAGGTGGATATTGGGATGTCAATTTCAAATTCGCTTCGATCCCGTCGTAGCGAAATCTTGTCTTCCGGACTTCGCACGGCTTTGAGTGCGTTGGCTTCCGACGGTATCTCTTGTGTAGAAGTCGAGGGGCCTTCGGATCGGGCGCCACACGAAGTAGAGAGTAAGGCGGAAACTGCGGTTTCCCTGGATGAATTGATGGAACGGCATATCGCCGCGCATCTGGCGGCCGCAGATGCCATTCGTTTCTGGGATCAACGGAGGATAGTTGGTGGGGCTGCGAGTGTCGCCAAAGCCAAAGGACTGCTGGATGTTGCGCGACACGAACAAGCTGGCCGGCTGGCGATCGTCGATTACTTGCCGCGGACCAATCGGGAATCAAGGCAAAAGCTGACCTACATGGCGGCTTACCTGATCGCGACTCGGGGTACTTTGGCGCCGCATGAGATGAATTCCGTCTTGGAGGGCCCTCGCGATTGGCCCGTATCGGTCTCCTGAGTCCCTTCGTATTCCGACTGCACAATGATGTGCTCGACCATAGTGCTGTCGGCTTTAACGGCGCTGGCGCAGCGAGCGTTTTGGGCCGCGGCAGCGGCGATGGAAACCGACGCTACCACGGCCTTAGTGCCAAGCTTCATTGAGCTTCAACACACCCTTCATTGTGCCAAGCCACCTGTTCATCTTCTGCCGGGTGGATGTCCATCGGCGAGGCGCTGCAGGCGGGGCAGTGCCAAAGGTTTTTGGAGATCTGTGTCCCGGTAATTATCTGATCGCAATGGAAGCAAAACCACCGATCGGAACATGACTCGAATAACGGATGCTGCACTTTCCCATTGGCGTCAGGCACCGTTGATCGGCGAGGCCAGTCCGATGCAATCCGGGCGCGCACCTGCTCAGCGCGGATCTGGGCTACCCTGAGGGCCTTTTCTACAAAGCCCTCGTTTAGGATTGGGTTCGACTTAATCCTCCTATCGGTAACACTGGTTTCGGGTTTCGCTGACGGCGCCTCGGGAACAACTACCCGCCATCCGCGGCCTCGCATGAACACATCGTCACAGTCGACGCTGAGACTAAATTTGTGGCCATCGAGTTCGCCCAGTATCTCGTCAGCCGAGAAGGGGTCCTCTGGATCTCTCGCGATCGACGCAACTATCGTAGTACCTGGTACGGAATAAAGTGCGTCCAAACCCGCGGTGAAAGATTTTTGGGCTCTTAGAGGGTTCGCGGCGTCGACGATCGCCCTTATCGCGTCGATCTGCTCCAAACTCGGTCGCCACCCCTTCTTGTGAGCTGACGTTAGAGCGTTCCAGTGTGGATAGCCCATTTGCTGGGCAGTCTCGTCGAGAGCAACGAATTGCTTAATACGTCGCGCGCGTGCGAGTTTCTTCGAAAGGGCCCTTATGAAGTTGAGGGATTCTGCCGTATCCATGATCCATTCCTGAAAGACACGGATTCGACCATGTGCCCACTGCTAGTCAAATCCGCCCAATTGGGAACGGTTCAAAGTTGACCAGAATCGACGCACTGTCATTGCTTCGCATGGGTGGGCACACCGGCCTGTGCGCTAAGGCCACTGCTACTGTGAGCAAAAGCGAATGCCCCGTCAAGTCTCCTTGATGCGTCTCAAGTAGACGTAAACGTTTGAGTGCTATTGCATCATCGGCAGATTTGCAAAAACAGAGGACGTTATATATTTGCGGCATCAACTTACCGGCAACTGTGACCTTTAATCACGTCGCGTGTGAGCTGTCGCGGCGAGGTTGGCATGAAGCGCCCTACACAACGCGGGAAACCGCGCTCCAGCCCGCGACGCCGGCGCCTTAGATCTCAAGGGGTTCACGATCTCGACGGGACCGTTCAAGGTTTCGGTCTGTGTTGATGAATCGCTGCTGCGTCGTTAAGCGGGACTTCCCCGGTTCAATTGAGCCAAGAGCATCGGTCATATAGCATGGCTGACGAGCATCGTTTTGGGGGAGGTGAATATTGGTTAGTTTTGATTTTTCACTCGATGAGGACTGGTCGACAAACATCGGCCAGCTGAGGGCGCATCTAGAGACAGTTGACGCCGAGTGCGCCAAAATCCTCTTCGAGAACCTCGCCATCTTGGAAGCCGGCGACAACAACGCGCGGCGGGATTTCAATCAGAAGGTCCTTGAAGCCTTGGAGGTCGCCGCGGAGGCGGAGATAGACTCTCAGGGGGGCGAGTGATGCCCCGCTACTACCTGACCAAGCTCGGCGTCGAAGGGTTTCGAGGCATCAAGAATGAGGGAGATCCACTCACCCTTCGCTTCAGGGCAGACGCGGTCAATTCCATATATGCCCAGAACGGTATCGGCAAGACCTCGCTGTTCGAGGCCATCAGCTACGCCATCTTCGACAAGTTACCCAAACTCGACGGGCTCCAGCGGAGCGAACGGCCGGAAACATATTATGTGAACCGCTTCCATACGGGCGGAGTCGGCTCCATCTCTTTGGAGTTCACACCTGACGACGGCACCACACCAGTCGAAATCCTCGTCCGGCGCACCGCCGTAGGTCAGCGTACCGTGACGAGCCCGACAGGACATGGCGATCCCGAAGCTTTTCTCGCCACGTTGGCCGAAGATTTCACGGTCGTGGATTACGCTAAATTCACCCGCTTTATCGATGATTCGCCCCTCGATCGAGGGCGTACCTTCTCCTCCTTGATCGGACTGGCCCGCTTCGCGCACCTCCGCCAACGGTTTGATCAAGCGAGCAACACACGGGCTTTCAACACCGATTTCCAGATGGCCGCGTTGAAGGCGAAGCTTGAAGCCGCAGAAAAGCTCGTGCGGGACCATCGGGCTGCGGCGTTGTCGTCTTATGAAGCCGTGACGGGAACGGCAATCCAGGACCTGTCGGCGGAAGTACAACGGGTCGCCGAAGTCACGGCTGCACTTGCTGACATTCCAACGCTCGCGCCTGTCTTCGCCGGAAAAGACATCCTCACGGTGGACATGGACGCCGCCCGCGCCGCCATCGTCGCGGCGGAGGGTGGCCCCGCGAAGGCCGAGTATCAGAAGGTGCTGCGCAATATCGAGGCGCTTTCCCAAAGCGCCCCCACGCCGGAAGCGGCGGCCGACATCGGGACGCTTCTCGACCTAGCACGCCGCCATGACGCGGCGGTCGCCTTCGCCGGCAGCAAGAGCCGGCAGGATCTTTTCGAGGCCGCCAAGGGCGTGGTCGAGGAAGCGGACTATAGCGATCCTCAACAATGCCCGGTCTGCGACACGCATATCGAAGAGCCCATTGCCACGCGGATGGAGCGGCTGCTTGAGCGCTACCGTGAGGCGGACCAACTCGGCGAAGACCTCAAGCAGGCCATGACCGCAAGCACCTGGCTTGATTGGCTCAACAAGCTGGAAAGCTGTACCGCCCTGACCGTCCCAGACGACAAGAAACACCGGGCGAGCGTCCGACAGTTGGCGAGCGAAAGCCGCCTGACCGAGGGTCGCCTGCGGGAAGCCGTTGATAACGCGCAGCAGCTTGAAGAAGAGCGAAAGTCTATCCTAGAGGCGGCGCAAAAGCGGGAACAGGAGCTTCAGGCGGAATTGCCGCCGTCACTGGTCGCACTAACCCAGCAACTCGAGGCCGGAAGCCGATTCCGTGAAGCCATCCTTGGACATCGTACGGCGGCAAAGGAAGCAGGCGCCTGCCGGTCGCACAAGAAATGGCGAGAGCGGTGGCAAACCTTCATCGGCGCCGCCGCCAAGACCGTGGGCGAGGCGGAAAGTCGGCTGGCGACCCAGCGCATCAACGCGATCGAGGCGAGCTATCAAGACCTGTTTCGGGGTCTGGTGAGGGGCGGCGTGGATATGCGGCCCAAACTGGAGCGGTCGGCAGACAGCGAAGACGTGGATCTGAAGTTGGAGAACTTCTACGGCGAGACTGGTATCTCGGCACGGGCCGTCCTTTCCGAGAGCTACCGGAACGCCATAGCCGGCTCAATCTTCTTTGCAGCGGCCGTCAAGCAGAGCGGTCCCGCCCGCTTCATGGTGCTCGACGACATCACCTCCAGCTTTGACGGCGGCCACCAGTTCGCCTTGATGGAGGCCTTGCGCACCAAGTTGCAGGCTTCCGCGGCAGCCGACGGCCTTCAATTCATCGTGCTCAGCCACGACACGCTGCTGGAGAAGTATTTCGACAAGACGGCGAGCGAGCAGGTGGGTTGGCACCACCAGCGCCTGCAAGGCGCCGCGCCGACGGGGAACGTGTACGCCAGCCAACTCGATGCGAACCGGCTAAAGATTCTCGCGACGACACATCTTCAGGCCGGTCAGGTGGACATCGGCCAGCCGTTCGTGCGGCAGTACCTGGAATTCAAGCTGTCGCAGATCATCTCCAAGCTGAAGATTCCCGTGCCGCCCGACTATGCCATCCGGAGCGACAACAAGACCGTCGGAAACGCCCTTGATGCCATTACATCGGCCATCGACCTTTTCGATGGCGCCGGCAAGCTCGTACTGAGTGCGCAGCAGAAGACGGATTTCCGCAATCAGCATGTGCCGGCGATCATCTCGAACTATGTCAGCCACTACGAGACCGGTGGCGGAACGCCAATCAACGCGCATGTGCTATTGGGCGTGCTGCAATCCGTCGACGATGTCGCCGAGTGCTTCCGCTACGATGATACCTCCAAGACTCCTCCAGAAAGGAGGTGGTATAGGAACCTCGGGCAGCGCTAGTTTGGTTGCCGATGCGACCGGTCAGGGGCAGAACCACGAGTTTGACTATTCGGGCATCACATGCTCACCTCGGCCAGAGAGGTGACGACGGCGTAATCGACTCCAATCGATTCAAAGTGCTTGCGGCCACAGGCGATCTTCTGGTTTTCCTTGGTGCGGCGCTCCTCGGAATCCACGGTGCTCTTGGTTTCGCGCACAAAGTAGAGTTTCTCCTCGCGCTCGGTGACGAAGGCCCAATCTGGATTGTAGGAGCCGATGGGCGTGTCGATCTTGAACCAGGACGGCAGCTTGACGAACAGCTTGACGTTCTCGTTGCTATCGAGGTCGCGGGCAAACTTCTTCTCGACTTCCGACTCGTACTCAATCGCATCAAACAGGGATTTCTCTCGGTTCTGCACCTCGTAGAGATTGCTCAGGTAGCGAACGATCCCTTCCTCGGCGTCCTGCTCGATGCGGCTTTGCTCCCAATGAGCCCCGGCAACCTTCTCGTACTTGATGCCCTCCAGCATCAGGTCGTGAAGTGCGCGCGAGATTTCCTTCGCGACCGCCGCCATAAATGCCTGGGGATTCATCTTGAACTCGCCGAGCCTGCCCGAGCGCTTCAATATCTCCGCAAGGGTGTGCCGGGTCAGCTCCGTTTCCTTTTGCAGGAAGGCGAGGATGTCCGGCAGCATTTTGACCGGCTCGGCCTCGCGAACGCGGGTCGCGATCTGTCTGTCCGCCGAGACGCCCGCGTCAGTGATATCCACCTCGACGACAGTCGTCGCGACGCGCGGCCCTTTGATCGGCTCGATCTGCTTGATGCGGGCGAGCGCCCTTTCGATGAGGTCGGGCGTAGCAAAGGTCACGCGGTAACGGGTGCGGTGTTTGATCTTGTCCCACAGCTTCTGGAAATCCTCGCTCAGATGGACTTCCTTGCGGAATTTCAGCTCGCGCCGGTCGCGGGCGTTGACGATGCGATTTTTGAAGACCTTGCGGTTAACCTCATCGACGATCTCCGCGCGAAGATCCGCGAATGCGTCCGACACTTTCAATTCGAAATGCGGGTTCTTGGGGTCGAACTTGTCCAGGATGTCGCCGACGGTGTTGAGATAGCCGCCCGCCACCAGCTCGGCCCAGATCTTGGCCGATTCATCCTGCCCGATCTCACTTTCCGTCCCGTCTTCGGCCTTGCGCACGAGCTTCGCGAACGCGATCTTCTCGACCTTGCCGAAGCGGATGCCGAAATCCTCCTCGAACTCACTCTGAAGCGCCCGGGCGAAATCCTCATACGATTCATTGGCGATGACGGTCAGCCGGTTTACGGTTTCGTCGTGAACGCGCTCACCCCGCTTCTCGCCCATGCCATAGACAGGAAGCCGCAATCCGCGACCGATTTCCTGGCGTTTCCTGTCGGCGGACTGCGTTTCATTGAGGGTGCATATCTGGAAGACGTTGGGATTATCCCACCCCTCGCGCAGGGCGGAGTGCGAGAAAATAAAGCGCAAAGCGACTTCAGGATCGAGCAGCCGCTCCTTGTCGCGCATGATCAGATTGAAAACGTCTTCGTCTGCGGCTAGCTGCGTCTTGCCGGAATGCACATCTTCAAAGGGAGTGACTACCTTCTTGTCCTGCGAGAAATACCCGTTGTGCACCTCCAACACATTGAAAGAGATCAGCCCCTTGTAGATCGGCTTCGCCGTCAGCTCGCGGTAGGCCTCTTCAAACCACTGACCGATCTTGCCAAGGCTGGTCGTGCCGTCGTCGTTGTAGATGCGGTAATTGGCGACGCGGTCGATGAAGAAAAGCGAGAGCACCTTGATGCCCTTGCCCTTGAGCGCGCGCTCCTTCTTGAGGTGTTGCTCAACGGTCTCATAGACCTGTGCCTTCATGATGTCGTCGGCAAGGCCACCGGTTTCCTGCCCAAGTTCCAGGAAGCGGCCCTGATTGAACTCGACATATTCGGAGCCGGGAGTGCAGTCGATGTTTTGGACAATGTAGCCGTTGCGATACGCGTCACGCTCGTCGGACTTCACATACAGGTCATCGCCCTGCTTGACCCATAGCTTGGTAGCTTTCGGCCCCGCCTTGCCCTCTTTGTGAATCTCAAGCCGCGCCCTGATGCCGTTCTCGTTGTCCGTCGCGATCAGCTTCACATAGGCGTCGTTGAAATTCTCGTCCGAGCGGACGGAAGCGACTTCGATCCGCTTCACAAGCCGGAGATCATAGGCCCTCACCGGATCCAGCTTATAGACAAGATTGTACGGGTTCTTGTGCGTCGCGCTGTAGCGCAGCGTCACCATCGGGTTGAGATTGCCGATCGCCTTACGCGATTTCTCGGTCGTATCGACGCTCTGCGGCTCGTCGATGATGACGATGGGATTGGCGGCCTGAATGAACTCGATGGGCCGCCGCCCGGACATGCGGTCGTTTTCGCGGTTTATAACGTTGAGCTTCTTCAGCTCGTCCTCGGTCATCTCCGACAAATCCTTGTCCGCAACATCCTTCTGGAAGGACTGGATGTTGATGACCATGATCTGAATCTGGTTGCTGGACGCGAACTGCCGCACCTTTCCGAGGCGCTTGCTGTCATAAACAAAGTGATCGAATGGCGCCTTGTCGTAGAGCGTCTGGAAGTGCTCTTTCATCGTTTCGATGCTCTTAAGCACGCCCTCTCGGATGGCGACGCTCGGCACGACGATGATGAATTTCTTGAAGCCGTAGGTTTTGTTCAGCTCGAAGACCGAACGCAGATAAACATACGTTTTGCCGGTGCCGGTCTCCATTTCGACGGAGAACTCGCGGCCCGCAAGCGCCGCGACCTTCTCGATGTCGTTGGCTTCCTGAATCCGGTTGACGTTCTTGAGAAGCTCGTCATCCGGCAGGCCAAGCCGGTTTCCCATGCCCAGTTCGGTCTGGAACAGCCCGCCGATCTGGAGCGACTGGAAGGCCATTGCCCCCGTCTGCGCGAATGGCTGCCCGTCGAACACGCCGACGACTGCATTGATGGCATCCTGCTGATATTGAAGGGAGGGGTCGAACTTGAGCTTCATCCGGCGACCTCGGCAAAATCAGGGTGCGTGTTGTTTTTGATCAGGTTGCAGGTCGGGCAAGCGACCTGTCCGTTCGACACGGTGGTCTGCCCGCCTTTGGAATGCGGCACCTTGTGGTCGGCATGCCAGTCGGCCCAGCCGAGCTTCTCCCCGCCGCAATGCGTACGGATTTGGCAGCGTCCGTCGTCCTTGCGGTAGATCGCGAGCCTCTGCTCCGGCGTGAAAACGCGGATGACATCGATGGTCGGAATGTCGGGGCAAGCGAGGAAGAAACGCTTTTGCAGATATTCGAGCCTTCCCCTGATCGATTCCTCGCCGTCCGTCGAATAGCTCGTGAGGCGGCGATATTCGACCAGCGTAGCGTCCCGCTTCTCCTCATCGAGTTCTTCCTGCGCCCGGCGCTCTGTCTCGAAGGCAATAAACCATTTCGCCAGCGCCTCTTCCGTGCCCGCATGGACATAGTTTTCAAGAAGCGTCGAGGCGAGGCAGTACAGTGTGATGACGTTGTACCGCTCAAGCTCGGGCGTTTTCTCGGGGAACGCCCGCAGCAGGTAGTCGAGGACGCGGCGAACCTTTTTCGCCACCTTGCCGCCGGCGTCAAAGGTAACATGGTCGTCGTACATGCGGTTGAGGTCAGCATCGCGGACGCTTGTCGGCCCGTTTGCCATCTCAAGACACACAATCTGCGCCGCAATCTGGTCGAAGGTGAATCGCTTGTTGCTGAACTTGCAGTTCTCGAAGAATTTGTGCTGGGCAAGCGCCTTCACAAAGTCGCGCATCTGCCCCGGCTTCGCATTGCGCTTTTCCTGCGCTTTCAGGGTCGTGCCGTTCTGAAGCCGCAGGAACATATCGCGGACTTCATCCTCCTCGTCGTTCTGCACGGCGTCATCGACGATGACCACGTCCACCGGATACGCATCGAAGATCGTGCTGACATCGAGGTCGAGCTGATCGTAGGTCTTCCCCGCGCAGGGGAACCCGTTCACCGGATCGGTATCGCGAGCCAGGGCAAACTCGCCCGACCGGAACTCCCAGATCGTCCGCAGACGCTGCTGCCCGTCAATGACCTCGTACCTCACACCATCGTCACGATTGACGGCGCGCCAGTACATCTTCGGAATGTCGAATTCGCGAAGAATGGAATCGATCAAAAGCTGCTTCTGCTTCCGCGACCAGGCGGGAGGGCGCTGATAATCAGGCGTGGGATCGACCTTCTTCTGCCAAGCGCAAATCGTCGAGATCGGAAGGGGTTTTTTGCTCATTCTCATCGGTCAGCCCCCTCAAACCGTCTTGAAGACGATTTCGGATTCCTCGGCCTCGGCCCTCGCCCGGAAGGTCTGAACCGCGTTCGCCTTCAACTGATCATTGCCCCTGAAGCCTTCGTCCAGGCAGATGACCTGCAACGGGTCGGCTTCCGCCAGCGCATCGATCAGTTCCGGGGTGATCTCCTTCTCAAGGCAAATGAGCAGCGCGCCATCCTCGATGGAAAAAACTTCGTTGCCCGCAAGCTTTGTCGCCTGAACCTTCGTCGTCAGAGGGAATCCCGCCTTGAGCAGCAACTCGTAAAGCACGTCTTCGGAGCTACTGGAGCCCGACAAGTGATCGACGTGCATCTCAAGCTGCTCGGCGATGTCTTCTGCCTGCCCAAGGTCGCCCGTCCAAACTCGGAAATTTGAGCGTTGCAGGGCAAAGGCGCGAAACCCCATGACCGGAATCTGTGCGTCGTCGAGTAAAAGCTCGTCGTCTTTCGTGGGCTTGGCCATCGCCTGACAGGCATTCTTTAGGCGTGTTCTCCCAATGTCAGAGATCGCGCGAAACCCGGCTTTGTAAGCCTTTGAATCGACATCTGTTCGTTCGGGTAGTTGGACAATAATGAAGTTCACGGCCTTACCTAGTTGCGCTGAGAGATGCAGCGCCGCATGACCGGTAGTGGCTGATCCACCAAAGAAGTCGAGGACGGTATCTCCTGGTTTGCAAACCAGAGAAATTAAATCGGCGATTACCTCTTTGTTTTTTGGGAACGGGAAAATTCCCTCACCGACCAGCTCTTCGACTTCGAGCGTGGCAGAGCGTCCATCGACGTAAAAGACGGACGAAAATGGCTCCTCGGCAATTTCGTGAAGATAGCTCTTTCGGTTCGGTATAGTTGTTTCATCCGGGCCGAAATGAATACGTGGCGGATCCTCCGCCAATGCCCATTTGGTCTTTTTCTCATCCCACCGCCAGCCGGTGGAGGGCTTTTGGCACGGCTTCTTGGTCACTGGATGGAAGATGTCATGGCGCGGCCGGTTCTTCCGACCGTCGTCTGGGCCGGCAAAGTTGTCCGGGAAGTACAGGCCGCGATTATCAGACCAGTTGTAGTGCTTGTGGGCTTTGCGCGGGTCGGAATTAGGCATCTTTCGATACCACTCCATCATGTGCTGCCTTATCAACTCATGATCGTTGTTTAGCGTCTCGCGAAGGCGCTGGTAGTGAGCCAACACCTCGTCCGCTCCGGGCTTTGGTTTACGCCACGGGCCGGCTGCGAGGCTGTCCTCTTTGCTCTTCGTATATACGAGGATGTACTCGTGAATGTTGCCGATCGTCTTTGAGTCGCCTTTCTTTGATCGTTGCCATACGATCTGAGCTATGAAGTTCTCCTCTCCGAAAATTTCGTCGAGGAGATTGCGGAGATGCGGCGCCTCCACGTCGTTGATGCTCACGAAAATCACGCCGTCGTTCTTCAGGAGATTGCGAGCGAGATATAGCCGTGGATACATCATGCTCAACCAGCGTGTGTGATACCGGCCAGCAGTGTCCGAGTTCGTAGAGAAGCGACGCCCCTCTTCGTCCGCCTGATTTGTATATGAGAGATAGGTTTCGAGCGTCTCTGCGTACTTGTCCGGGTATATGAACTCGTTTCCGGTATTGTAAGGCGGATCGATGTAAATCATCTTTATTTTGCCGAAATACGCCTTCTGAAGAAGCTTCAGCACTTCAAGGTTGTCACCTTCGATAAACAAATTATCGGTTTCATCAAAGTTGACCGACTCCTCCCGCGCGGGTTTGAGCGTCGCCACGCTCGGCTGCTGAATGATCTTCATGCACTCGGCTTTGCCGGGCCAGTTGAGGCCGAACCGTTCCTTGCCCGGATCGACCCATTCGCCGAGGACGCGCTTGAGCTGATCGAAGTCGATAGCTCCTTCGGCAAATACCTCCGGGAACGCTTCTCCAAGGCGGTGTTTCAACTCGTCCCGCTTCTCCTGCGCCACATCCATGGAGGCAAGATCAAACTTCTCCGGTTTGGCTTCCGGCTTATTCATTTGCTGCCCTTTCACTGAATTTCAAACCTTATTGCGAACAGCTCCTCGTCGGTCACGCTCTGACCGAGCCGTTCTTCCACCTGATCCAGAAGGCCGTCCTTCTGAACCTCAATCTCTTTCGCGGCGGCGTCATAGGCGCGCCACGCTTCATCCCGCTTCGTTTCCAGCGTCCGCGCCTGCCGTTGCAGCGCGAGCTTGGCCGGCAGGTTGCCGGTCTGGCGGATTTCCTTCTTGAGCGCCTTGATCTGCTCGTCCAGCTCCTTCAAATCCGCCTTGAGCCCCGCGCGCTTGTCCTCGGCCCAGTTGTCGAGCTTTTCCATTTCCTCGTCGAACCACGCGGACTGCCGCGCGGCCATCTCGTCGAGGATGGACTTGCGCTCCTTCTCCACGGCCTGTTTAACCGGGTCGGGCAGTGTCAGCTCTGCCGTTCCGTCCATGCGAGCAGGAAGCTCGAACAGGCGCATCGCGGCCTTCGGATCGAGGCGCGCGCCGTCATCGGTCATCGCGGCGAGGATGATATGATCCTGGTCATCGGAACCGCGCACCGAGAGCTTGTGCGCGACAAGCGTTCCGGCCTTGCCGACAAGCGGCTCGATGGCCACTGCCTTCTGCCGCCATGCTGTGTAGTCGAATGCGATCGACGCGCCGTTCAGCTTGCGCGATCCGGCCATCGAGAGGAGGTGCTGTGCCAGCGGATGCCCCAGCCGATAACGATGCCCGTCAATGCCATGGCGAGACATGAAATAACTGCCGGGCGCGACATTGATGCCGGCAGGCGCATCCTTCAGCATGAAGGTGAAATAATCGTCGTCGAACTTCGCCTGCTTGCAGAGTTCGTGCTTGGTGACCGCCCAAAGCATCCGCGCATAGCGGTCGAGATATTCCTTGCTCTGGGACATGTTCACCTTAAGGCGGTCATGCACCTCGGCGTCGAAATTCTCTAACAGCTTGCGACGCGTGTCCTCCATCGTGACGGAGATGTTCGTTTCCATTTCCTCGCGCAGCCGCTCGAACTGCTCCTCGATCTCTTCGGTCGAGCGACAGTTCTGATAGATGGAAACGATGCGTTTTTCGAACTCGACGCCGGATTCGATAGCGCCGAGCACCTCGTCACTCGCTCCGAAGACGCCTGAGAAGAGCTTGAACTTTTCGGCAAGCAGTTCATAGACGCGCTGATCGGCGGCGTTGTTCTTGTTGAGGAAGTTGACAACGACCACGTCGTAGCGCTGACCGTAGCGATGGCAGCGCCCGATGCGCTGCTCGATACGCTGCGGATTCCAGGGTAGGTCGTAATTGACCACCATGGAGCAGAATTGAAGGTTGATGCCCTCGGCGGCAGCCTCGGTCGCGATCATGATCGAGGCCGTCTCTCGGAAATAATCGACGAGCGCCGCCCGCATATCGGCGGTACGCGATCCGGTCACGCGGTCGGTGCCTTTGTGGTGTTCCACCCACGCCTCATAGATGGCCTTCGATTGCGCGTCCGAGTTCGATCCGTTGAAGAGGACGAGCTTGCCGTCGTAGCCGTTCGCGCAGAGCAGGCGGACGAGATATTCCTGCGTACGGCGGGATTCCGTGAAGATGATGGTCTTCTCGGCGCCGCCCAGCTCCATTGCCTTCGCAAAGCCGGCGCGGAGCGCACTGAGCAGCGCCACGCCCTTCGCGTTTTCCGAGATTGAAACTGCAAGGTCGCGGAAAGCCCGCAGGTCGGCGATTTCCTGCTCGATGTTGGCTATGTCATCGGCGGTGAGAAGTTCCTGCTCGCCGCCGTCCTCTTCCCATTCGTCGGCGATTTCCTCGAATTCTTCGTAGTCCTCGGCGATCTCCTCCTCCAGCTTCTGGCGAAGGTTCGTATCGTCGCGAAGCTGGCGCTCCAGCTTGCGAGCGAGGGAATCGAGCGCCCCGGCGATGGCGAAGGTCGAGGATGCGAGCAGCTTGCGCATGATGAGCGTCATCAGCGTGCGCTGGCTTGAGGGCAGCGCCTGCAACGAGGGCCGCCGCAGATAGTCGGACACCATATCGTACAGGGTCTGCTCGGCGTCGGTGGGCACGAACTCCTGCGTGATCGGAATGCGGTTGGTGTAGCGGATATATTCGAGCACCTGCCGCCGCAGCGTCCGGTGGCAAACGGGCTTCAGCCGGCCCTTCAGCTCGTCGAACTGGCCGTCTCCGGAAAGCCGGGCGTATTGGGCGCGGAAGCTTTTCGCGTCGCCGAAAGCGTAATCGTCGATCAGGCTGACAAGCCCGTAAAGCTCCATCAGGGAGTTCTGAAGCGGCGTGGCCGTGAGCAGCACCTTGGGCGCATTCGCAAGCGCCCCCTTGAGCGCCCTGCCGATGCGGTTATCCGGCCGATAGACGTTGCGCAGCCTGTGCGCCTCGTCGATGACGACCAAATCCCACGGAATCACCATCAGCTCTTCGGCATGGCGCGCGGCGAACTGAAAGGAGCAAATGACAAGCGCCTTTTGTTCGAACGGGCGGCGGATGCCGTCCTTCGCCATCTTGTTGTAGTTGCGGGCCTCAAGGATGACCGTGGGAAGGAAGAACTTTTCGGCGATCTCCTGCGCCCATTGCTTGCGGAGGTTGGCGGGGGTGATGACAAGGATGCGCCGGCGTCCTTCCGTCCATTTCTGGGCGAGCACCAGCCCGGCCTCGATGGTTTTTCCGAGACCTACCTCGTCAGCGAGGATCGCGCCTTTCGACAGCGGCGACTTGAAAGCGAACAGGGCTGCCTCGACCTGATGCGGATTCAAATCAACCTGTGCATCGAGAAGTGTGCCGGCCAACTTCGCGGCATCCGCCACAGAATGCCGCCTGCTCAACTCATGAGCGAATAGCTTGGCGTGGTATTCGGTGATCACCGCTGCTGCCCCCCCGTTGCTCCTCGACCTTCCGCTTTATCCAGTTTGCAATTTCTTGTCGCTCAAAACGCCACGACCCTCCGACCTTGAAGCCGGGAATTTTTCCGGCAGCGGTTAGCTTGTAGGCCGTCTTCTCATTGATCTTGAGAAGCTCGGCCACCTCCCGCACTGTCAGAATTTCGTCGGTCATTCGCTTTCCAGGAATCGCCCCCAACTGTCTTATAGGGGAGAAATTGGAGAAAATCAGAGAGAAAGTTGGAAGTGTCCAAAAGGAACTTGCTTGCAAGGATCCTATTTGGGGCCAATGGCGGTGGTGAGGTGGCTCATTTGGGTAGGTTCGCGCGGTATAGCTCATTAGAGTTGTCGATTGCTTTTTTGAGCTAGGCGCATAAGCTAGGCTTCATGAAGTATACTCTATTTGGCTACAGGGAGCGGCAATGAGGATCGCCCGGGTTTATCTGCGCGTGAGTACACAAGGGCAGGATCTCGATCGCCAAGAGGCGATCATCGATCAGGCGAAGCAGGCGGGCTATTACGTCGCCGGCGTCTACCGCGAAAAAGCGTCTGGCGCTCGCGCCGATCGGCCGGAACTACTGCGCCTGGTCGCCGATCTTCAACCGGGCGAAGTCGTGATTGCCGAAAAGATCGATCGCATTAGCCGCCTGCCATTGCCTGAAGCCGAAAAGCTGGTCGCGACGATCCGGGGGAAGGGCGCCCGTCTCGCCCTGCCCGGCGTGGTCGATCTCAGCGACCTGGCCGCCGGCGCAGACGGCACTGCCAAGATCGTGCTCGAGTCGGTGCAGGACATGCTCTTGAAACTGGCGCTGCAAATGGCTCGAGACGATTTCGAGGATCGGCGCGAACGCCAGCGGCAGGGCATCGATCTGGCGAAGTCGGGTGGTAAGTACGTCGGCCGACAGGCGGACACCGCGACACACGAGCGAGTAATCGCGTTACGATCGGGCGGAAATAGCATCGCCCGGACAGCAAAGCTGGCCGGCTGCAGCGTCAGCCAGGTCAAGCGGGTTTGGGCCGCGTTCGTGGCGCAAGCGACGGCTCAATGAAGAAGGCAGCGTCTACAGCTCAGTGATTGCAACTTCGGCGGTTGACTGGCACAAAGTCAAACTATGGCAACTGACAACGTACCGGCCCTCGCACTGCTGATCGATGGCGACAACGCGTCCCCAAAGGTCGTCACCGGCCTGCTCGCCGAAATTGCCAATTACGGGGTGGCGAGCGTCAAGCGCATCTATGGCGACTGGACCGGACCAAATCTTAAAGGATGGAAGGAGTGCCTGCTTGAGCACTCCATCCAGCCGATCCAGCAATTCGCGTACACGACCGGAAAGAACGCCACCGACGGTGCGATGATCATCGATGCCATGGACCTTCTTTATACCGGCCGTTTCTCAGGCTTCTGTATCGTATCCAGCGACAGTGACTTCGCAAGGCTGGCGGCCCGCCTGCGGGAACAGGGCGTTACCGTCTATGGTTTCGGAGAGCGAAAAACCCCTCGTCCATTCATCACCGCTTGCGACAAGTTCGTCTATTTCGACGTGCTCAGTGCCGCTACACCGGAAGCGTCTGAGCCGGCCGTCCCGGCGTCGAAACCGAAGAAGCCTGTTGTTGATGCCGCGCCGGCTAACAAGTCTGCCGCGACGAAGCCGGCGCTGGACAAGGCCGCGCTCGATATGTTGGTCAAGGCCGTAACCGCCTCGGCCGATGAAGACGGACGCGCCAATCTTGCTCGCGTCGGCGCACATCTGGCAAAGCAAGCACCGGATTTCGACGCTCGTAATTATGGCTTTCCTCGTCTTAGCGACTTGGCCGAAGCGTCTGGCATCGTCGACGTCGAGCGCACCGGAGAGAATCCCAAGATCGTCATGGTGAGACTGCGGAAAGATCGCCGTTGATAAACCCTACTGAGGCGGATCTGCGCTGATCAGCGCATCGAATGCAGCCTCTTCCTGCTGGTGCTGCGCAATTGCCCGCTCCAGCTCAGCCGCGATCTGCTGACGCTCGCCGGCGTCGATCGATGCCGCCAACTCGGCGCGCAATTCCTGAATGTGATCGTATGTGGTCATCGTCAGCTCCTCTGATTGAAAACAGAGGCTCAGCCCCGAGCTGATGGGATTGGGTCAATGACCGCCTTGGCGGCCCGAAGGGCAGATGGGGGAACCGATTTTGTCGCTTGCGGCAAAATTGGGGGAAACCGTCTGTCGTTGATGCAGGCCCGTCAGCTCGGTACGCTCGACTTATGTTGAGAGAGAGAAAATACCTGTCCGTATGGCACCGTATTTCGGCCGAAGGCCAATAGATTCAAGTCACTGAGAGGGGAGAAAGAGCGCTGCCCTCTCTCCCCCACAAGCACTAAACCGGTCTCCCCATGCTTCGGCCGATGGCCTGCAGCACCAGCCGGCTGTCCCGACTGGCCCTGCGGGTGGGTGATCCCCCTCCGGTTTAGCGCTTGTCCCCCTCTCTTCCGCTGCTCCGCGCGAACTCGGGGAGCAGGAGCGGGGCTCCTGCCCTCCCTTTCGATTTGGGAGGCCAAGGAGTGACCGTGGAACCTGGGATTGAGGTTGCTATGACGGAAGAGAGCTGGGCGGAAACTGCGGTTTCCCTTGATGAGTTGATGGATCGGCATATAGCGGCGCAACTGGCAACCGCGGATGCCGTTCGTGTGTGGGATGAACGCAGGGCGGCCGGCGAGGCAACAAGCGTCACCTATGCAAACGGACTGTTTGGTGTTGCGCAAGACGAAGAAGCCAGCCGACTGGCGATCGTCAATTATAGGCCACAGGGAGACCGGGAATTGAGGATGAAGCTGACCTACATGGCGGCTTACCTGATCGCCACATGCGGCACCCTGGACGCCAATGAGATGAATTCGATCTTGGAATAGGGTGGCTCCTTCAGTCGCCCTTTCGAGATCTAGGAAGCGAAAAGCCCGCGTTCAGCGGGCTTTTCTATGACTAGTTTATTGTCGCGATCCACTCGCCGGATGCTGATTTGGCAAAGCCGACAATCCTTTCGATGGGCTGCGCCTCAGGCGACATTTTGACTGAGGTCATGCAGGCTACGCCTGGGCCTGAACCGGCTTTGTCGCATTGTCCGAGTGCCACGGAAATTTCCGGCATATTGTTCCTGTCCCAAACGAGGGGAGACGCCGCGTGAGCTTTGCGGTAGGCCGCTGTTGCTTCGGCCTCCGACGGCGCCTCGACTGTCGGGATCGGGCAGAGGGATGGGTCGGCGGAGATAGCGGCGACCAATTCGGCCTTTGAAATAGCCTGAGCTTCCACCTTTGGCTCTGCTGTCGCCAGATAGGTGCCCCCAGCTCCGGCCACGAGGCCGACGCTCGCCGCGGCCGCCAACAGAATATTTTGGTTCATAGGCCTCCCCCTTAGGTTCTGAGATTAAACCAGAAGCGCTCTTTGACACCCTTGTCGTTTGGAATGTCAAAAAACCAGGGATCTGCCCGACGGGGCCGGGGCGAAGTAATTCTTACCTTGCAGCCGTTGTCGCGGCGCCAGGAATCGTCAGCGCGGCCGTTGCGAATGACCTCGAGCGTGATTCGGCTCTGCTCATTGGCTTCATCGTTTCCATATAGGCGATGGAATTCGGAGCGATCCTTGCACTTGTCTACGATCCGGATGCACAGATCCTTTTCATCGCGGAAGGCATGATCATCTCCATTGCTGCTCGAGGCGGGTTGAGAGCCGGCAGGGCATTCCTCGAAGACTTCCCGGCCAGGTTCTCCGGCTTTCGCCTCGTGGCAAATAGGCCAATCGAACCCAGGCTTTGACATTGCGGAGATGAGCTTTTTCATTGGCGGGACGCAGTAGGGAACGCCTTGCCACGACGGGTTTTGTGAGGCGGCGCAAAGCAGCACTTGGCAGCCCCAGGAAGCATCCTCAGCCTTTGCACCTGTTGACCCGAAAGCGAGAGCGGTAAGACCGGCAGCGGCATAAAGCAGACGTTTCATATCAGTTGGTCCTCATTGATCGTTGCGGCTGAAGAAGCCCGACCGACGAACAGCTTGTCGGTCGGAGCGACGTGTTGCACCTGATCCCCGGCGGCATAGATGACGGCAGCGATGAGCGCGAAGACTGAGAACCAGAATATCCCGATCCGAAAGAGAAGCGGCTGATTGGGGATGTCCCGGCATAGCGGCGGAAAGGCGAAGAGACCGACCAGGAAGCAGTCGAGTGCCATATGACGTTGATCGAGAAAGAGGATTGATACGATCAGAAGCCCCACGGCCAATGGTGCGTGCACCCACCAGATTTTTTCCGAGACGGCGATCAGCGCGAACGACAGCGGAATGGCGAGCAGCAGGCTCGCCAGCGGATCCGTTGCGAACGAGTTCGCAATATGAACCAAGTCGGGCAACTATCGGTCTGTCCTCTTAGGCTTCCTGCGTGCGTCGATGAAGGGAGGTGAAATCTCGCTTTCGCGCTCTGCGAGGAGGTTGGCATCGGCGATCGGCTGGCGCTCCAACGTTTTGTCCACAGCCTTGCGTCGCCATTCGTTCATGTCGAGGACATAGGTGGCCCACATGCCATAGCGAGCCGCCATTGCGTATCGCTGCTAGGCTAGATACTGGCTGTTGTAAGAGTGAGGGGACGCGACACGCGCCCAGCCGACGCGAAGCATTTCCACCGCGACGTCGCGCCCGCCTGATGTGCAACGCGCCTGCGGGATTCCGTCATTGCCATAAGATACAACGCTGCATTCGACCGGTTTGTTACCTATGGTCCTTTTTAGCCAGGCTTTGGCGAGCGGGCCGCAGGGGACCGGCGAAGGTGCCTTCTGCCGTTCGCGGTTCAGCCATTTTGGATCAAGAGCCCATTGGGGGAGCTCGCACGCATCGATGTCGACGAGGCGCACGCGCTGCGCATATTGAGGATACCATAGGGTTCGGCCATCCATGACCGCAACCCGTCCTTTGTAGACGGGATATGCCGGAACATCGGACCAATCCTGCTGCTGCCTGGTCGCGGCCGGATTCTCGACGAGATCAGCTGCCGTAGCGGGTTGGACGATCGCTGTAAGAACCGCGGCTGCGGACAGGTATCGCTTCATGGGCTTGCCTTCTTGTTTCGTGCATTCACCTCACGGCTCAGGAGAATGGCCGGGTGCTGCACGTCTTCAAATTGCCAGAGGCCTGCTCGCTTATCCCGAGCAAGTTGTTCGGCCACGGCATAAGGTACGTGATAGGGCAAGCCCTCACCGTTGAGGGCTGCGAAGGCGTATCCACTTGTGATCAGGACGTTCGCGAGGTCGAGCCGTTGTTTTCCGACGGTGGCGTAGCAGACGACGTAGGCGGTATCATCCTTCTTCGCCACCGGGGCGCAAACAGGTTTGGTGTCCTTGATGTATGCAGCAAACACGGCAAGGGAGGCATCGCCGCAATCGCGCTTCTGCCCGTGTTTGTCGGTATATGAAGTGCCGCGCAAACATGATTGAACTCCATAGAGCCGGAAGCGCTTGCCGTCCGAGGTCCACGTATCGCCGGTTTCCAAGGTGACGCCGGGCAGCAGATCAAAATATCCATCGGGCGCGGCCATGGCGGTAGTTGTCAAGAGAGCCGAGAGAAGGAGAAGAGCCCTTCTCATTGGCCCTTAACCCTCGGATCGGCCCACATTCCAAATGAGCCCTCCCGGCCGATTTCCTCGGCCTTGGTGAGATCTGGACGAACAGGCGTTCCGTCTGGCTTCTTTGAGAGGCGGAGTGCACCGAGTGACAGAAGCTGCTCTTCGAACATGTCGACGGAATCGAGACTACCGGGAAAATTATAGTAGCCGTAGCAAGTCGCGTTCTGGACCGGGGCACCTTGCTCGCTCACGAAGGCGCGGCAAAATACGACCTTGGGGTTTTGCAGCATGATTTGAAGCTGCTGCTGCGCAAAGTCAGTGCAGGTCCCGGCGAAGTCTTCGCTGCGATTGACCATCTCGCCTTTGCAAGGCTCAAGCCCGTAAAGGTGCAGTGTCGTTTTCTCGTCTACGCGGAAGTCAGTCGGCGAAACAGCCTTGAAGCCGGCTGTTGTTGCATAGCCTTTGCGGTCGCCGACTTTGCCGCTCCCGTCATAATACTCGATCACCAGCACGGTCTTTCCCGGTGCTGCCAGGGACTTGATGTAGTCCTTGTTGATGTCCGTAACGGACAAGGCGGGTGTTGCCATTAAGCAACTTGCTACTGCGGCAATTATCATCCGTTTCATTTTCTAGCCCTTACCCATATTGCTTCCGTCTATTGCCCCGCGAAAAGGGGTTTAAGTGTGCAGCCAAAAAGTGTATCGCTGAACCAAATCGATGTCACACGTTCACCAACTTAATCAGTTTTTGTGTCAATCACAACACCGCAAGTTTGGCGGGGACCGATGGAAAAAAGGGCTAGAATTGCAGGCAGTTCGGGCAAGGCCGCGTTGGCGGGGACTGCCCTTTTGACCATGTTCCTGGGCGGGATAAGTCACGCCCAAGACGGTCATAAAAATGGAAATATTGCTGATAATAAAGGCACTTGGCAAACTAAGAGTAATGCTGAGTTTGCAACGAACTTTGAGGAACGATGGAATGGGCCTGAAAAGGAGTTCGTTCTTGGCTTTGATGGGGTCGTAAAGCAGACCGACAACGCAGATGAAAACCAACCGAAATTTAGGGGTTTGAATCAAATTGATGCAGCCTTAGGCTATTCTGCTACCAGCAGTGGCGCAGCACAAAATGCTGAAAATGTGCAACTTCCGACAGGCTCAATAACGCAATTTGATGCAGATTTTCAGGCGAACAGCGGCACCAAGGAAGTGCATGAATGTGGTCCGTCTCCGCTAAACACTGACGAAATTAAGTCTTTGGTCGTCCAGACGGCGCGGAAGTACAGCGTCGATGAAGTCTTCGCGGCGGCAATCGCCTGGGCAGAGAGTGGCTTTGATCAAAGCCGCAACTCGCCCAAGGGTGCTCGCGGGCCGATGCAGCTCATGCCGGCTACGGCCGCTCGCTTTGGCGTCAAGGATGTCTGTGATCCGGCACAGAACATCGAGGGTGGCATAAAGTATCTGCGGGTACTGCTCGACGAGTTCCAAAACCCCCTACTCGTCGCGGCCGCCTACAACAGCGGCGAACAGCGGATCTATGAGCACGGTGGCATCCCGCCCTTCCAAGAAACGGTCGGATACGTCGCCAAGGTCGTGAACTATCAGCTCGGGCTGCCCATGCCGGCGGCAAAAGGCAAATCCAGAAAGCCCGCTCAGCAAGCGGTCTCGGATGCGAGTGACAGCGGGGACGCTGGTGTCATCGCTGTGAAGAAAACCGGCGCGTTTGTCGGCGGTGTGATGCACTTTTGAAGGAGAGAAGTATGCAGATTGCAATGCAAACGGGGAAGTCTCAGGCTGTAAAGCTTGCGGCTCTGTTCGGTCTCGTGGCCGCTATCCAAATCGTTGGCGCCGATATCGCCTTTGCGCAGGCTGCCGGAGGAGGCGCCTTCGCGCCGCTTCAAACCGCGGTCCAGATGATCGTCGATTTCATCACCGGTCCCTTCGGCCGCCTGATGGCGATCATTGCCGTCATCGGACTTGGCTTCCTCGCCTTTGCCGGCCGTCTTTCATGGTTCACGGCGGGCGCGGTCGTCATTGGCATTGGTCTTGTGTTCGGTGCGCCGTCGATCGTTGACCAAATGATTTCGTCCGTCGGCGGCGGCAACTGATCATGAGCGAGTTTCAGGACGAAAAGCCATCTCTGACGCCGCTGGTGATCGGGTTAACCCGGTCCCCAACGCTTTGGGGTGTGCCTTATATGGCGGTAGTGCTGATCGTTGGCATCACCATCATCGGCTGGCTGGCAACGAACCATCTTTTGGCGTTGCTCATCGCTCCAGTCGCCTACCTTGTCCTGTTCTCGCTCTGCGCCTGGGACAACAAGATCCTCGAGGTGCTGCAGGTGACGTCTCGCAAGACCCCGCGCACGCCCAACAAGCGCTTTTGGGGCACTAACTCCTACGGACCGTAACCATGCTGAAAGTTGTCAAAGAAGAGCTTGGGTTTGGCCGGGTCGCTGGAAACGAGCGGCCCATGTCGACTCATATTCCGTATCTGCGCCACGTCTCTGATACGGTTATCGGGCTGGAGAACGGCTCACTTATGAGCGTCATCAAACTTGATGGCCTGTTCTTCCAAACGGAAGACCAGGCTGAGCTCAACATGCGATCGGTCGTACAAAACACGATGATCCGAGCCTTGGGATCCAGCCGCTATTCTCTTTGGTCGACCGTAATCCGCCGAGAGGTCGAAACGGAGATTGGCGGCGCCTATGACTCATCGTTCTGCGATCTTTTGAACAAGCGCTATATGGAACAGCTGCGCCATAAGCGCATGTTCACGAACGAGATTTACCTGACCATCGTGCGCTCCGGCATGCGGGGTGCACTTGGCGTCGGCGACACGCTGAAAAGGATCTTCGACCGGGCCAACAAAGACGCTCGGGTCCAGCAAACGCGCGAAGACGTTACAGAGCTTGAAGAGCTGATCGGCAACATCGTGCGCGATCTCCACAAATATGGAGCCCGGGCGCTCGGCATTACCTATCGTCGCAGGAACGATCACGAGGCCAAGATCGAAGGACAGGAGGAGACGGAAAGGGGCGAGCCCTACTCCGAGCCCTGCGAATTCTTCAATACGATCCTGACATGCGGCGTGCCGCGTAAAATGCGCCTACCACGCATGGGTATCCGCAATTACGTGGGCACGTCGCGACTGCATTTCAGCAAACGGACCATGCAGGCTCAAGCGGCGGTAGATGAAGACAGCCGCTTTGGCGCGCTCCTGTCGATCAAGGAATACCCGCCCTTTACCGGCCCGGGCATGCTCGATGGCTTGTTGCAGGTGAACCACGAATTCATCCTGACGCAATCCTTCACCATCGCCGACAAGCCGATTGCGCAAGAGCGTATTAGCCGCCTGCAGCGGCAAATCCGGGCATCGGACGAATCCGGCAGTTCGGTCGAGCAGGATATCGACTTTGCGCTCAATAGCCTGATGAACCAGGAAGCCGTGTTCGGCTTCCACCATCTTTCGCTTTTGTGCTTGTCCCGCGATTTGCAGGGCATAAGCCGCACGGTTTCCGAACTCGGCGCCTGCCTCACCGACATGAACATCAACTGGCTTCGTGAGGATTTGAACCTCGAGGCCGCGTTTTGGGCGCAGCTCCCCGGCAACCACAGCTACATTTCCCGCAAGGCGATGCTTTCTAGCGCAAATTTCTCCGGCCTCTCCTCAATGCACAATTTCGCGACGGGGCAGGCTGATCGCACTCATTGGGGACTGCCGATCACCATTCTCGAAACCACGTCGCAAACGCCGTATTGGTTCAACTTCCATCGCCGCGACATCGGCCACTTCCTTGTTACCGGCCCCACTGGCTCCGGCAAGACGGTCGCGTTGACGTTCTTGTTGGCGCAGGCGATGCGAGTTTCGCCCACGCCAAGGGCCGTGTTCTTCGACAAAGACCGAGGGGCGGAAATCTTCGTAAGGGCGATCGGCGGTTCGTATGAGGTGCTGTCGCCGGGGACGCCAACCGGCTTCAACCCGCTTCAGCTCGACAATACCGGCCCCAATCGCGAATTCTTGCTGCGGCTCTTGAAGGCAATGCTGCGCTCAGGTGATCGCAACGACTTTACCCAAGAAGACGAGGATACGCTTGAAAGAGCGATCGTTCGTCTGATGCAGGAACCTGCCGCGGAACGCAATTTGCCAAATCTCGCCGGTCTGCTGGTGGGCCGGTCGCGGGCGGATGCCAATGACCTTCATTCCCGCCTCCGCCCTTGGATCGACGGCGAAAAGGCGTGGCTGTTCAACGCTCAGCATGACGTCCTCTCCTTCTCTGGTCGCAGCGTCTTCGGGTTCGACATGACGAACATCCTCGGCAACGAGGATCTTCGCACGCCGGCGCTGATGTACCTCTATCACCGTTTGGACGAGCTGCTGGACGGCAACCCGGTCATGTTCTTCATGGACGAGGGTTGGCAGCTCCTCATGGACGAGACCTTTTCGGCCTTCATCGTCGATAAGATGAAGACCATCCGTAAGCTCAACGGCATTGTCGGTTTCGGCACTCAGTCCGCCGCAGATATCGCCAAGGCGAAAGCTTCGCATACTCTGATCGAGCAATCGGCGACCAATATTCATTTTCCAAACCCTCGGGCCGATGAAGACAGCTACATCAAGCGCTTCGGCCTGACGGTGAAGGAATTCAACTTCATCAAGAACACCCCGCCCGAAAAGCGAACCTTCCTGATCAAACACGGCAATGACTCGGTAATCGCCCGGCTCGATCTCTCCACTATGCCCGATCTCGTGAAGGTGCTTTCCGGACGAAAGGAGACTGTCGAGGAGTGTGCGGCACTTCGGGAAAAATATGGCGACGAGCCCGAAAAATGGCTGGCTGATTTTTGCGGATGGGAGAAGGCCGAATGAGGAAAAGTCCTGCATTAGGGGCAATTTCAGCGCTGTGGCTTGGCGTTGCTGGACCGGCTGTTTCTCAGGTGCCCGTCATCGACGGAAAAGTGCTCGAGACCGACATAAAACGCGACGCGACAACCACGGAAATCGAAAAGACGGACAGCGACCGTCACACGGTCAGCAAAAGTGTGACCTGCTCGATGTATCGCCCAGGCCGAAGCGGCGATGCAGCCTCAGCGGCCACGGCAAATCCGGAGATTACCGGTCTGGTGAAGCGTGTCGCCCAAGAGGAAGGCGTCGATGAAAACCTCTTCATGGCGCTTGTCTATCAAGAAAGCCGCTTCAATCCTTGTGCGAAATCGCCGGTCGGCGCGATCGGGCTTTCTCAACTCATGCCTGGTACGGCAAAAGATCTCGGGGTCGATCCGCACAATATCGAAGACAATCTCCGCGGCGGGGCGCGCTACCTGAAGCAACAACTTCGCCGGTTCAACGGCAACACCAATCTGGCGTTGGCCGCCTACAATGCGGGACCCGGCAACGTACAGAAGTATGGCGGGATTCCTCCATTCAAGGAAACGCAAGGGTATGTCGCGAACATCACCCAAAAGTGGCTCCCGGCCTTCGGGGGTTCCGATGTTGCCAATATCCCGGTGAACTATGGCGGCGGATCGACGTCCTTTACCGGCATGCGGGATTCTACCATCAATTCCATGGCGACGTCGCAGGCGATCGGCGAAGGCGGCGGCAACGTCGCATCGTGGCTGCAACAGTTAGGTGCGATGTCCAGCGGCACTATCCAGGACAGTTGGGACCACAACTCCGGTGCCCGCAACGCCAATCTCGAAATGATGAACCAAGTCATCCGCCTCGGCACAACGATGGCGGATCTGATGAACTCCCGTAACGCGGTTGATCTCAGCGGCCTGTCCGGGTCCTCGCGCACCAGCGATTTCAAGGATGATGACGATAAGGAGGATCGCGAAACGACCGGTTTGTGCGATCCGCGCCAGGAGCTCGAATGGAGCCCGGTGGAGAAGGCTTGCGTCCAAAAACGGGAACGCGAGGACAACGTAGAACTGATGTTGAACGCTCAATGAGGAGAACTGCCATGAAACGTTTGATTTTGACGGCGTATTCGGTGGCCGCCCTTGCGTCCTCGGCTTTGGCGCAAGTTCCGGTTATCGACGGTGCCAATCTTGAGATTGCGCAGCGAACGTCGAAGACGACCGATGATATCCTTGGCACTAACAAGGAAGTGCTGAAAACGGTCCAGGAAACCCTTCAAGCGGTGACCGGCGACCGCGGAAGCGATGCCAACCAGATGCAAAATCTTGCCGTTGGCAATGGCTTCAGCGTCTCACAGATGCCGTCGTTCGATAGCCTGATGTCGGGTGGCGTTCCAAACTTCGGCGGTATGGGCGGCGATGTCGCCAAGGTCGCAACGACCTTCATCAACGGCCTGCAGCTAGTGAAAAATCTGTCCGGCCAGTCGGGCAGCTCCTTTTCCGGCGACAAGTCCTATGAGGAGATGGTGAACACCGTTCTTGGCGTCGCTGCTCTCGTCACCGGTTCACAGCAGGCCGTCCAGACTCGCCGCTCGTCTTTCGAGCAGGCTGGCGCAAATATCGGCCAAGCCAAGGACATTAAGGGCTCGATCGATCAGAACACTCAGCTTCAGGTGCAAGCCGGGCTGACGATCAACGAGCTGATCGGCGTGATGAACGGGGCCGTATCGTCGCTCCAGGCCGACAACCAAAGACGCCTGACCGACATCTCTAATTCTAAGAAGGCTCTCAGCTACAGTGACCAGTAAAATCACCATGCCAGCAAAGGTGCTTTTTCCTTTCTTGATCGTAGCCGGTCTCGCCGGCTGCGGCACGGCGGCGAAGGAAAAGACCGCTCCTTGCAAGAGGCCTGCGAACCTGACCTCCTATGCGTCAGATCCTCGCCTCGAATGTGGGCCGATGACAAGTGTCAACGGCAACGCAGCCGACGCCTTCGCTGCTATTGACGCCATGACGGCGAATTAAGGACGGTTGGCGATGAACGACTTCCTTGGAGCGTTGCTGGAAAGAATTGAACAGACCGGAGCGAATTTCTCGTCGCGAGCCTACGGGATCGTCGGCAATGAGGTCGTGCCGCTGCTGACGATCATGTTCATCGCATATGTGGGCTTTTACGGCCTCCAACTGTTCATGGGAACCGCTCGCGTCAGCGTCAGCGAGATTATCGGTCGGGTGGCGCGTATGTTGATCATCCTCGCGCTGGTGAGGAATTGGGACTATTTTAACACCCTCTTCTATTCTTGGCTGAACGACACTCCGGAGGACGTTGGCCGAGCTATCCTCACCGCCACAGGGACCGGTATCACGGAACCGACAAACGGCCTGTCGATGATCTGGAGAACTGCCAACGAGGCAGCTTCAGCCTTCGCGGAACAGTCAGGCTATTTTTCGGTGTTGCCCTCGATGGTCGGTTTTCTGATCATGTTCGCCGTCGCTGTTTTTATTGCGGTAGCATTGGCCATCCTTCTGCTTGCAAAGGTGATGATGTGGGTCTTGATCGGGACGGCTCCCATCTTCATCGGTTGCATGCTTTTCGACCAGACGAGGGGTTTGGGCGTCGCCTGGTTCCAACAGGTGCTGATGTATGCATTGATCCCGCTGTTCGTTTATGTCGTTGCGGCATTCCTTATTGCAGCAATGGACCCGGAACTGACCAAGGTCAGCAGCGCTGCAAGCCAAAGGCGCCTTCAGCTCAGTGACATTTCCGCTTTTTTGCTGCTCTGCGCCGCCGGCGCTTTTGTCCTCTTTAATATTCAGGTTCTCGCGCAAGGGATTACCGGTGGTGTGGCTGCCGGTCTCGGCAATGTCGCGCGCGCAGTCGGGCGATTTGCTGGCATATCGGCACCCATTTCGGCCTTGTCCGGAGGGCAGCGCCTCACGGGAGCAGCAGGCAACGCGGGAATGCAAGCCAGGGCGCGCACGCAAGAAGGCATGCGAGCCAACATACGAAACGCCAGCGCTGAGGCGATGCAGAACCGCATCAGCAACAACAGCACGCCTCGTTGAGGCGCGAAAGTAAGGGCTAGGTTTAAGGGCTAGACGAATGGCAGAAACAAATGAAGCAGTTCTTCGGAGCTATTTTCAAGACGGCGATCGGTGGGAACAGGAAATCGTAAAGAAGGCCAAGCGGTCTCGCACGCTCGCATGGTTCGTCACCACGATTTTCGGCGCGATAACCTTGCTTTCCTTAACCGCGCTGGTGATGCTCGTACCGCTGAAGAGCTTTGAACCCTACATCGTCGAGGTCGACAAGAACACCGGATACATGGAGATCAAAACCGGTCTCACACGCTCGGCGAATCTCACAGATCAACAGGCGGTCACCCAGGCCAACGTCGTGCGCTATATTCGCTCGCGTGAGGGATACGACCCCTTTGCGATTGAGCAGAATTTCGGCATTGCCGCCCTGCTCTCCACGGGCGACGCTGCCCGTGAGCTGCAGGAACTCTATAGCGCGGCAAATCCCAACAATCCTGCACGGGCTTTGGGGAAGAACAAGAGTGTGACCGTCGATATTAAATCCGTCACCTTTTCTAATGCCAGCACGGCCCTAGTGCGGTTTTCGACTACAGAGAAAACGGACACGGATTCTATCACCCGGCATTACATTTCGGTCGTCCGCTATCGCTATACGGACACTCCATCGACCAATGAATGGCGCTTCGAAAACCCGCTGGGCTTCCAGGTCTACAACTACCGTCGCGATCAAGAGACGGTGACGCCTGGAGACGAGAAATGATCAAACGCCTCCTGCTTTCTGCGACCGTCATGGCCGCGACGATGACTCACGTCCACGCTGCGCAGGCGCCACGGCCCGGCTCGCTCGATTCGCGTGTCACCAGCGTCGTCTACCAGCCGAACAATGTGGTGAAAGTTTCTGCCACCTACGGCATCTCCACCATGATCATCTTTGATGAGGACGAAAAATTCGAAACGATATCGCTCGGCGACACAGATAGTTGGCAGGTTGCCCCGTCTGAAAAGGGCAATATCCTGTTCGTCAAGCCGATTGCGAAGAGCGTCGCCACCAACATGAACGTCGTGACCACCAAGAGGATCTATTTCCTCGAGCTCAACGACCATGCTCCGACCGATGGCAAGGAGATCTTCGGAATCCGGTTCGTCTATCCTGAGAAGGATCTGAATGCTTCGCTGCGCAAGGAAGCGGAGTACCGGGCTGCAAACCCGAATATGTCAAATCTCGACAAGGCCAACGTCAATATCGACTATTCGTTTTCAGGCGACCCAGCGCTGAAGCCTACGATGATTTTCGATGACGGGAAAAAAACCTTCTTCAAGTTCGGCAGCCGCGTTCCCGCGATTTTTGCCGTGCAGTCGGACTTCTCCGAGACGCTGCGCAATTTTCGCAAGGAGGGCGAATACATCGTCGTCGACGGTGTGGCGACGCAATATACGCTCCGCGATGGCAACCAGTGGACATGCATCTTCAACCTTCGCAAGCCTGACTTCGGCGCTCCGGATCCGGACATTCTCGGTCCGGCTCATGACACCAAGGCGACGGAACGTAGGAGGAGCGGCAACTAATGAAGCGCAGTCCCGAACTTGAAGCCATGACGACGGCCGACGAAACGGCGGTCAGCAATCGCAATGCTGGACGAAACCAAACTCTCGGTATGGCCGCCCTTCTCCTGGGCGGCGCCGTGGCCGCCTATTTCGTTCTTGCGACCGCGAACGAAAAGCCACGCGATGTTGCTGACAGCGACGAAGAGTTTCAGACCACAACATTCCGGCCGCCGTCCTTTGTTCGCGACGAACAAAAGCGGGAACCGGAGCCCGAACAAGAAGTCATCAAACTGCCGACGCCACCTGAAGCTGTTGAGGAAACCGTCGATACGACTGAGTTCAAGGTTCCAGCGCCGCCAGAGGCCGTTGAAGAGACGCCCGAAGCTGCGCCGGTGGAAGTGTTCCCCGAGCGTTACAAGTCGGGCCTGATCAAGCTCGATCAAAAAGGAAACGGAAGCGGAAACGGAAGCCTGACAGGCGAGAGCGATTCCGGGCTGAGCGTTGCCGGTGAGGACCGCAACAGCAAGTACCTGGCTGCGGCCGCGGGCCTTGCCGATCGGAGCGCCAAGGCCCGGCAGATCGAGCGTATCGACGCGATGATACCGGAGGGAACCTTGATCCCCGGCATCCTCGAGACGGCTATTAACAGCGACCTGCCCGGCCAGATTCGTGCCATTACCTCCCAAGATGTCTATTCCTTCGACGGCCGGCGTATTCTGATCCCGACCGGAACGCGCCTCATTGGCGAATATCAGTCGGAGGTGACGCGCGGACAAAAGCGCATCTTCGTCATCTGGACCAGGCTCATTCGCGATGATGGCGTTTCCGTGCGCCTTAACTCGATCGGCACGGACAGCCTGGGCCGATCTGGCTTGACCGGGCATGTCGACAATAAGTTCCGCGAACGATTTGGAGCGTCGATCATGCTTTCTATCGTCGGCGGCGCTGCCAGCTATCTGACCGGATATGGCAGTCAGGAGGCCTCCAACAACAGCGACGATGCCGCACGAGGCGAAGAGATCGCACGGGAGACGATCGCGCAGACCTTTAGCGACATGGCGAATACGGTACTCAGTGAAAACCTCCGTATTCCTCCCACCATCAGCGTCAGCCAAGGCGAGCGAATCTTTGTCTACGTGCGCCAGGACCTCGATTTCAGTGCCATGTACGACGATCCGGTTACCGAAGCGATGAAGGAGATTCAACGTGAACGTCGCGGCAAGTAACACGATCAAACGCGATCCGCACTACTTCCTCAATCGCGCGCTCGAACCGATCAAACAGTTCCTTGATGACCCAAAGGTGGTCGAAATCGCCGCCAATAAGCCGGGCCACGTCTATGTGGAGCGGTTCGGCGCCGATCATATGGAACACCATTTCATCGACGCCCTGACGACCGATGAAATCCAGAACATCGGCGAGCGTGTTGCGGCGGCGACCAATCAATTCATCAGCCGTGCCAAGCCGATTCTGAGCGCGGCGCTTCCGACTGGCGAACGTATTCAGATCGTCCTACCGCCGGCGGCCCCTGACGGTGGCTCGATCTCGATCCGCAAGCAGGTCGTGAACAACTTCACGCTCGAGGAGTATCGCGACAACGGTTCGCTCGACAAAGTATCTGTGGCCGTCGGCGGCCTCAGCGACATCGACCGGGAATTGATCGGACACCTGCGCGCAGGCCGGATTTACGATTTCATCCACACCGCTATCACCAAACGAGTCTCTATCCTCATCAGTGGCGGCACCTCATCCGGCAAGACGACCTTCCTTAACGCCTGCCTGAAAAGTGTGGATCCTCATGAGCGGATCATCACGCTCGAGGACACACGCGAGCTATTCCCGCCGCAGGCGAACACGGTTCACCTGATCGCGTCGAAGGGTCATCAGGGCACTGCAGACGTGACCATTCAAAACTTGCTCGAGTCGTCGTTGCGCATGCGTCCCGACCGTTTGTTCGTCGGCGAGATTCGTGGCGCGGAGGCATTCTCCTTCCTGCGCGCGATCAACACCGGCCATCCGGGCAGCATGTCCACCGTTCACGCCGATACGCCGATGGGCGCCTATGAACAGCTCGCAATGATGATGCAGCAAGCCGGCATGTCAGCGGGTTTTTCCAAGCAGGATCTCATGTCGTATATCCAGATGGTGATCCCGATCGTCATCCAGCTCCGCCGTGACGGCGGCAAGCGCGGCGTCTCCGAAATCTTCTTCGCCCGGGATGAACCATGACCAAGGAGCTCCAGGCGTTCTATCTGCTCTTTTGCGTCGGGATAGCGTTCGTTGTCTGGATGCTTGGCTACGGCCTGGGTCTTCAGCTCTTCTACAAGGATGGACGGGTTCTCGAAACGACGATCACGAGCAACCCCTTTGTTCCAATTCAGCAGTTCTGGATTTATCGCTCGAGCCCTGCTCTGCAGAAGGTCGCGCTTGGTTCGATGGTTCCGGCACTGATCGTCGCCGGCCTGGTCGCATACATCGGCCTGAAGCCGACGAGCAACCCCTTGGGCGACGCGGCGTTTCAGGACATCGCCTCGCTTAGGCGCGGCAAATGGTTCCGCAAACACGGCCATATTTTCGGCCGCGTAGGGCGCAACATTCTCCGCACGAAGGACGATCGGCATCATTTGATCATTGGTCCGACGCGCTCCGGTAAGGGCGCGGGCTATGTCATCCCCAATGCGCTCATGCACGAAGGCTCGATGATCGTCACTGACCTCAAAGGCGAGGTTTTCAAGGCAACCGCGGGCTATCGCCGACAGAACGGCAGCCAGGTCTTCCTGTTCGCGCCGGGCTCGGAAAAGACCAATCGCTATAATCCGCTCGATTTCGTTCGGACGGAGCGGGGCAACCGCACCACTGACATCCAAAACATCGCTGGCATTTTGGTGCCCGAAAACACGGCATCGGAAAACTCCGTTTGGCAAGCGACGGCGCAACAAGTCCTTGCCGGCGTGATCAGCTACATCACCGAAAGCCCCTTCTATCGTGATCGCCGCAACCTCGGCGAGGTCAATTCCTTCTTCAACAGCGGCGTCGATGTGCAGGCGCTGATGAAGTACATCAAGGAAAAAGAACCCTACCTGTCCAAGTTCACACTTGAGAGCTTCAATTCCTATATCGCTTTATCCGAACGCGCGGCCGCTTCCGCGCTTATGGATATCCAGAAGGCCATGCGGCCTTTTAAAAATGAGCGGATCGTCGCGGCAACCAATGTCACCGACATGGATCTGCGGGCGATGAAGCGTCGGCCGATGTCGATCTATCTGGCGCCGAACATCACGGACATAACCCTGCTTCGCCCTCTCCTCACCCTGTTCGTACAGCAGGTAATGGATATCCTCACTCTGGAGCACGATCCCAATTCTCTTCCAGTCTATTTCCTCCTCGACGAATTCCGGCAGTTGAAGCGGATGGACGAAATCATGACGAAGCTGCCCTATGTGGCAGGCTATAACATCAAGCTCGCCTTCATCATCCAGGACCTGAAAAATCTCGATGAGATCTACGGCGAAACCTCCCGGCATTCGCTGCTCGGTAATTGCGGCTATCAACTCGTCCTTGGTGCCAACGACCAGGCCACTGCCGAGTATGCGTCGCGGGCCCTCGGAAAGCGCACGATCCGCTACCAGTCGGAATCCCGCACGATCGAGCTGATGGGTCTGCCACGCCGCACCAAGGTAGAGCAGATTCGCGAACGTGATCTGATGATGCCGCAGGAGGTCCGGCAAATGCCGGAGAACAAGATGATCCTGCTCATCGAAGGGCAAAGACCGATCTTCGGGGAGAAGCTTCGGTTCTTTAAAACGAACCCGTTCAAATCGGCTGAAGAATTTTCGCAGGCCAATATCCCGCAGGTGCCGGAGGTCGAATATCTGCCCCCGAAAGCCATTCCCGCAACCACTCCGGAGTATGCCAAGGGCGGAGTTCCTTCCATCGCAACAACCTCGGCGGCGCCCACAATAGAAGAGAGGCCGGCCGCGGCCGCGATGATTACGTCTGCTCCGGCAAACCAGGACGCGACCGTAGCTGAGGAGGAAACGACTACTACCGCCAGACGAACCGTCAACAAAAAGGCGCTGCAGCCGAAGCCGAAGCCGAAGCCGGCGACTGCGAAGGCCGATGCGGTAGCATCCGCAAGCCTTGCCGCCATGGAAGCTCGGATAAAGGCGATTGAGGAAGGCCTGACTCCAAAGGCTGCGCAGCTCAAAGCAACTGTCGAAGCGAAAGCCGAAAAGCTCGGCGATAAACCAGCCGCGCGCCGCAATTTCATGGACATCTTCAACACGACGGTTCCTGATCCCGTCGAGGTTGGGGTGGCAGCCGTATAGCGATCAGGAACTAAAACCGAATGACAGCGGGCTTCTGTAGGGTGAACAAATGGGGAAATGGGGTTGCAAAGAAGACTCTGGAACTCTTTGCATTTGCGGGCGAACACAGCGAAGGCGTTGCATGCGTACCGGCAGGCCGAGGCGCGCTTTCATGAGCTTCAGCAACAGAAGGATGCGCTGGACGCCGAGGAGCGGGTCATTCTGCATATATGGACGGAGAAGCTGTCGAGGGCTTCACTCAGGCCGGGCGATCACGAAGGATTCCAATCCGCATACCTGTCGCTTGGTCAGCGACGCGCTGAGCTGTTCGAGTCTTGGCAGATGGCAAACGCGAACCTGGCATCGGCCTATGAACAGGCGCGACGTGTGTTGCGGGAGTTTGGGTTCACGTCTCCGCTTGACGACTGATGTACTACATTGCGCATTCACAGATGAAGTCGTAACGCAGAGCCGACCATAGTTTACCTTCTCACTGCGCTGTGCATTCCATTGGCTGCGCAAACAATTTGAGGCCATGATGCTCCATAAACCGCAGACCAAAACTCCGAATGCTATCGATATTCATGTCGGCAGCCGCATCCGCTTGCAACGAACGCTAATGGGATTCAAACGACCCTGGCAGCAGGGCTCGGGATCACTTTCCAGGAGGTACAGAAATATGAGAAGGGCACAAATCGGGTCGGCTCTAGCCGGCTCCAAGCCATCGCAAACATTCTCGGCGTCCCGGTTGCATGGTTTTTCGAGGAGGGGCATGGGGGCTCTTCCAGTCCGCTAGAGCCGGAGCCGGGAGCCGGCAGGGAAATCACGCAGTTCCTGAATTCCGTCGAGGGGCTGGCTCTCAATCGCGCCTTTGTGAAGATTGAGGACGAAAAGATCCGGCGGAAGCTCGTCAACCTGGTGAAAGCGCTGGCAAAAGAGGCTTCGGAGTAAGACCCCGCTGATACGAAGTCAGCATGTTTTATGCCGGCCTCTTAAAATGAGCCCCGCCATTAGAAGGGCCAGAAGCTTCCTAGATAGGTCGCTGTCTCGTTCACCCAATCCATCGAGTCACGATACCAAGCCATCACCGTTTCCGATGCCACCTGGACGCAGCCGAGAAAAAATACAAATACGATAACAACGGCGAAGAACTTGCCAAACCCCTCGTCGCCTTTCGGGTCATTGCTCTGGATGACGTATTGTTGCCGGTTATCCTTCAACATATCCCTTAACGGTCCCGATCGTCGTGGTCGCGTTCCCTCTGTTCCATTTGTTCCCGCTCAAGCTCCTCAAGGCGAGGAACGTGCTGTTGGGCGGGGTCAGTCCGTGTGGTATCTCCGCTGCGGTGATCAGCTTCACTCTCTTTATTTAGACGATTAGTAGCGTCCACCGTCGAAGCTAGTTCGTGGGCTTTCCGAGCATCGTCCTCACGGTCGGGCTCAGCTTCGGGGTCAAACTCCCTCTGCATCTCAGCTAAGTAGGCGGCTTCATCAATCGGCGCCGGCTCGACGGCCTTGAAGCTGGTATCGACGACAACGCCATGTACTTTCAATTGCTCCAATTGAGGAGCAACACTTTCGACATGGCCCTCATGCTCTCGCCTATCCCTTTCGATCTCGGGCTCATATTCGAGCCCGCTCATGCGAGCCGAATCCGCGTCCTCATCATCGTAACCATAGTCAACCTCGGTCCGCGAGAGATCAAGAACCTCATCCGGGCCGAGCCTATCGAGCTGAGCACTCATGTGCGACAGGAATTGACGTTCGGCACTGGCCTCGCTTCGCGTCGCGTAGCTATCTTCTGAGATGAAATTCGGCGAATCCTGGCTGTTCAAACGCTCGTCAAGTCGATCGATCCGCTCGACTATCACGCCCTGCACTCCCTTTATGACCTCTTCGCGGTCATCGTTGCGCGACGGAACATTGTTTTCCGCCTGATCGATCAACCGTTGTAGATCGGGATCCTCCTTGGCAATCTCTCGAACGTAGCTGTTCCCAGCGATAGCCAATTCCGCGGCACGCTGCATCGCCTGATCAAGCCCGGCCTGCATTGCCTCCTTACCGTCGGCTGAAAACTCCCCTGCTTCGATCCGATCGAGCCCCTCGCGGTAGTGGTCGACGTCAATCATGGCATCATTACCGGCCTCGACGACAGCCTCGCCGTGTTTGGCGACTGCTGATCCCCACGCGTCATTGATAGGATCACGTGAGGAATTGCGAGCAGCTTCGGCGTATTGCTTGAGAACGCCGTCCTCAATCTCAAAACTCCGTTCGCTTATATATGCCTTGCTAAAGCCCTCTGCTTTGAGCCGGCCGATCTCAGCCTCAACGGCGCGCGCAAACTCCTCCTCGGGCATTTGCGATTGCTCCATTCCGTCCATCCTTCCGTCGGGCGAAATGACTTCTGTCAGCTCTTCACGGCTCTGCGTAGCCTGCATTTCGTTGCGCTTTTCATATAGCTCTACCAGCTCACGTTTCTGGTTGACGAAGTCACGGGCCAAGCCCGCTACCTCATCAAAGTCGGCTCGGTCATCTGCGGCCACGGTGCGCTCCAGCTTGAACAACGCCGTTTCCACCTTCTTCTCATAAGCCTCGAACTCTGCTCGTGACGTTTCGCGCAACTCTTGACCCTCCAAAACCATTTCCTGCAACGTAACCAAATTGGCGCGGAAATTCGATCCGAAATCTGCGTGAATGATATTGGCGCCGGCGTCCTTCGTTGCCTCCGAAAGCCCAGCTTCTAAGTATTCTCGGTGCTGTGTAGCATAGACAATGGTCTGACGATCACCGCTCGCAAGGGCGACCTTCTGCCACGATTCCTGCGCCTTTATGATGTATTGTCGGCTCCTGTCGCTTTTCGCGACCGCGCGCCGGCCGCTGCGCTTGGCGTCATACCGCGCCTGCGCTGGCTCGCTCGTCCCGACATGCTCCGTGCGACCGTTGCGGCTCACCGGCCGAACCTGCGTCCGCGTGAAGGCGGGCGGAGTGGCAAACTCTCGCCGATCGGTCATTTCCATTTCTATGCCATGTTCCCGCGCCTTCTCGGCCATGACCGATCGCCATTCGCGAAACACGGCCGGAGTCGTCTCTATGCGATCGCCGGCATCCGATCTCATGGCGATGATCGCATGCGCATGAACGTGCGGTCGCTTGCCCCCCTCCCCAGCCTCTTTCGGATCGCTGGCAGGATCGTGCATGGCGAAGACATAACGATGGCCCGCAAACTGGTGCGCTAGAAAATCGCGCACGGCACCCTCGAAAGTCGCTGCATCCGTTCCGGCCCGTGCCGACATGATGACGTGCATCACGTCGCGGCTCCTTCGGCTGTGCAGATCACCGCGCCATTCCCTTTGTACCAGATCCCCTGCAGCCTTCTCGCCAGATACTGACCGGCCCCGATCGTCGCGAACATCCTGATACTGGTCGACCAGGTCGCGCAAACGGATGGCGCCGAACTCGACACCGTTCCCATACCCATGAAACGAGAACATCGCGCCGGCCTCGCTGGCGAACGCACTGGCATCATACCGCCCCTGGATGATATCGGCCGCTTTAGCGTCTCCTGTCAGCCGCTCCCCCTGCCCGCTTCGGAGCACCACCAGCCCTTGAACCGAGACTGAACCGTCCTGATGCTTCTCGACCGCATAGGCATAGCGGCGATCGCCAAAGCCACTTGATAAGGTGCTCCGTACCAACTCGTGCAAAGCGTCGTCGGACGTAAGCCTAGAGCCCGTTATCTCGACGCTGAAACTCCCGATGTCGCGGCTTTCGGCACGGTTCTGGAAAAGGTGATCCCAATCACCGCGCACCCTGGCCAATTCCTCGCGGCCCTCAAGGATCCTGCCGTTTTCGTCCTCAACCTTCAGTTCTCCGGATCGGGACACGTAGTTCAACATTGCCCCTACTCGCGCACCGCCCCCATAAGACGCCATTTTGACGACGGCCGGCTGGCTTCCCTTGGCGACGGCAGCAAGCCGCGTCTCCATCGGCCGGCTTGATGGTGTCGCCGTCGCTTGGTCTCGAGGAGCCCACTGGCTCCTCGATCCGGCGCGCTCTCCACGAGAAGCGCCGCCAGAACCTCCTCCACCGCCTGCGCCGAGCTGAGCCAGCTGCTTCAGGCGCTTCCGCATTTCTTCCTCGGCCGCGGCACCACGTCCACCAGACGTCATCTCATGCACCAGCGCTGCGCGCCGCTGCTCCCATTCGCTGGTGAATGCGCCGAAGAAGATTTCCAACGGCTACTTCTCCCCTCGACGCTGATAACCAGCCCGTCGCGACATAGAGCGAAGCTCGCTCATCACCGCCGCCTGAATGCGTTGCACGTTTTCGAGGTTGATATTCAGCTCGCTTGGATGGACGCCCCGGCCACTGTTGAGCGCCCTTGCAACCTGGTTGAGGTTGATTCCAATCATCCGCATGTCTTCGAGCAAAGCCGCCATCACTAGGCGGTCATCCCCCGTCAGGATCGGCCGGACGCCTGCCCCCTCCAATAGCAGCGACCGGAAAAAGCTGGATACCGTCATGCCGGCATCCTCGGCCGCCTTCTCGATCCCCGCATGTTCGTCAACCGTGACACGCACATGCACAGTGCGATCCTTCTTGGCCGGCTCAAGGAGAGCGTTGAATTTCCCGTCATCCATTTGGCCGTTGGCCCCCTACTGGCGCTTGCGTCAGGTGATCGAGGGCTCGTCCCTCGATTGTAGGAAAACGGCGTAGCACATTTTTCCGTATCCTGCCAGCCTCACTACGGGGAAAATCAACGAGACAGCACTACGAGTTTGACTCGTTTCGCTCGCCATTTTGATTTTTAGAACCGGGACTTCGCCCGGGTTGTTTTTCGTAGGAACGCTCACCAGGGTTCACCTCCGAAATCCGCTCCTGAAGGCCTTTGTCCGACCCTCGTACTCAGCCGCAAGGGACGCTTCGCTCTTCGCACCTTGCCGCTTCCGTGCGAGCGTCAGAGCCGGCCTTACGCGGCTCCGGGGTTCACTGATCTGCCGGCGCTTCAGGCGCATCTTGCGGCCACCATATCGTGTGAATATTCCACACGAGTTAGCAACACTGACTCTCCACACGATGTAGTCACATGAAACTATCGACACATCACGTGGATGATTATTCACATGATGCAGGCTTGGTCTAATGGCAGAGATCGTCTACACCGTATGGTAGCAGCATGTTGCGACACCGTGTGAGCGATTGCTCACATCATGTGTGCGCTCACGACATGGGACAGCCGCACGAACACCCAGCTAGCCGCCGAGATACTCATCGGCTAAAAAAGGAGATGCCACATATGCCTCTATGCATTTCGGCCGTGAGCGGCAAAGGGGGAGCAGGGAAGACAACGGCGGCAATCTTGATTGCCGGGGAATATGCGCTTCAGGGAAAGCGTGTCCTTCTCATTGATGCAGACGGCCGCCAAAATCTGCAGGAATGGTGGAAGCGCTGTGAAGCAAAGGACAACCTGCCTGATAACATCGAGCTCATAACGGCTGCCCGTCAAACTACCGTCCAGCAGGTCCTGGAAAACGAGGCGAACAAATTCGATGTCGTTTTGATGGACACGCCCGGTCAAGACACCGTCCTGAGGGACACCATTATCGCCGGGTCCCATGTTGTGCTGACGCCAATTCAGCCAAACCAAGATGAGATCAAGGCGGCGGGCCAGGCCGCGACCGACACGGCCAATATCTCCGACAAAATTGGGCGGGTGATCCCGCACGCCAACTTTGTCACCAGGATCACGTTGCCAGCCAAAATGCTGGAAGCGTATCGGCTGATCAGGCCCTTTGTGCAGAATTTAAAGGAAGGTGGTTATGACTCCTACCTGCTCGATACTGAACTCATGGAGCGAAATTGCTACCGCGAGATTCGAAACGGTTACGGCACTCTGCAGATGCTGGAACTCACGAATCCCGTAAAAAAAGCGCGAGCGGAAGTGATGAGCCTAGTTCAGAACATTGAAGGACTGCTCTTGGGACAGAAAGAGGTAGCGGCCAATGGCTAAGGGGCAAACAACGGTATCTGATTTTGCAGTCGCGCCGCGGCGTAGCCGTCCGATAAACCAGTCGACTGCGGAGGACACTGCTACATTGGCTCCCAGCGTGCCGACAGAAGATGCGAGGATTGAAAATCAGCCTCTGTCGCATAGTGTTGACCCACCTGCGAGCCATCTCATTGCGCCGACTGAAGAGGCCCGACGCGAGCGGGCAGTGAGCAAAGCATTGCAGCGTGAGGATTCTAGAGTTCGCTTGCGTGACCTGAAGAGGGCACGCGATCGCGAATCCAAGCACTACGTCAACTGCCCGTTGGATTACGAGACGAAGAAACGGTTGGAGAAAGCCGCTATCGAGAACGACGTGAAGATGACCGTCATCATGAAGGCCGCAATTGATCAGTTCCTCAAAGACAACGGATATTGATCGATGATTGGCCGTCGCCTCGCCTCAGCCGTCCGACTGCCGCCATGAGAGTGATCTCAGAAACCATTTTGCCTGAAGTAAATGGCGCCATGCGACATCCGGTTTAACCCACCTGCCGTCTGACGGAACTGTTAGCGCGGACAAGCGACATGAGCATTGGGCCAATCGCAAATTCTCCGGCTTCGGTGCGCCGTGTCAGATCACGCAGGTATCCACCCGCCGAGTTGATGTGGCCGCCGCGCTCGAGGATGCAGGCCATCACGGTCGCTGCGTTCTCCGGTCCCATTGCCGAGCAGGCATCCTGATAGGCCGAGGGGCTGACGCCGAGCATCGATCGGACAACAACGGCGGCCGACATCAGCTCTCGCCAGTTGCCCACATGTCCACCTGGGCCGTAGTCGGAGATTTGAGGGCAAGCCTGCAGGACCAATCCGAGCGGGAACGATTTCAGTTCACCATCCTCACCTAGCGGTCGCTTGCACCTTCCGGCTCGCAACTCCCCTCCCCTTGCCCCCTCAGGGGTAGCCGATATTACTTGGTCATCCAGCGGCACGCTCTGCTGCCCGATGCGAGCCGCCAACTTTGCCCCCTGCTTCGTTTCGGAAGCTGGTTCAAGATCAGAAATGGATTCGGGGTTTGAATTCTGTATGTGGCGCTCAATTTGAGACTCTTTGGCGTCTATTTTTTTCACATTCGTGAGCGTTTCCAACTGATTGACGATCTCTTCACGAAGCAGCGACATATCATCGAGTACCGAAGTCAGATGCTCAATCCCGGGAGCCCGAGGAAGGCGTGCTACGATCTCACGAAATATGCAGGTAATCTTCTCCCAATCACCTGCAGCGCCCTCATCGAGGGCGGCGGAAATGAGCTTGGCGACGTCGCGGCGGCAAATTGTCAGGCGCTCCCGTGTGATCCTCATCAGCTCGCGATCAGCAACCGCCTGGGCTGCCAAGGCCTCTATCTCGGCCGCCCGCGCAAGCAAGGGGGCCAACGAGAAGCCGAAAGCCTCTGAGACCGCCCCTGCCCTGTCTCGGCGTGCGTAACGTTTCCCGTTGGCGCTGTCCTTTCGAACGATCAACCCGGCTTCTACCAGGCCAGCCAGGTGCCGTCTTAGCGTGGCTGCAGTCATGCCTTTGGCGCGGATCGAGAGCTGTGCGTTCGACGGGAACACGATCAGCCCGCGATCCTCTGACAGCTCATTGTCCGGATAGAACGTCAGCAAAGCGTCGAGGACGTTCAAGGCGCGATCCGTAACGCCAAGCGCTGGCCGTGCTTCGCAAATCGCCCTGAACAGTTTCCACTTGTTCCGGGTCGTTCCGGGTTCGATAGTCTCCGCAATCTGTTGGCTTGCCAACATGCCAAGCGTCATCGCCCGCCGCCCAAACGGCGTCGTCACACTTCCACTCTCCATCTTCCTTCACCTTTTTAGAAGGCAAAAGAAATCAGCTCGCCAAAATGACGCTCAAGGACTCTTGACTGCGATTCGTGGAAATGCGATTCTCGATCTTGCTACAGATATGAGGAAGGCTTCCACGACTTGGTCGTTTGGGGGCCTTTTTCTTTTGCGGGTCTACCTTTCATCAGTCTTGGTTGATGACAAAAACTCTTGGTGCAATCGCTCCAAATTGTCCGCGATAAAGCGGCCGAACTTGCCAGCCTCATCGGACTTGAGGGCGATTGAATAGCTCTTGCCGGTCCCTTTGAACTCTGCTCTCACCGACGCATCCGTTGCCCGCCATTCGCCCTTATCGGCTGGCTCCCTTGGCAACTGTTCGGCCTTCTTAATCTCCGCCACGAGGAGTTCAAAACGGGCGTCCGATTCGAGAGTGCTGAACTTCTCTTCATCGACAAATTTGCCGACTAGCGCCTTCGTCGATGGCTTCTCGATCCGTTGAGCGAAATCAATCCAACGATCCCGGCCGATGGATTTAGCGGGGCCGATCTTCAAGGCCACCGCTTCCGGAACCCGGCTGGATACCGATAGCATGCGTGTCAGCATCGGAGCGTCGGTTGCAAGAGCGGACTGAATCGTGGATTTGTCGTAGCCGAGATCGAGCAAGCGCTGAGCAAACAAGGCTCTCTCGATGAACGACAGGTTCTGCCGAGCTGAGTTCTCCTGGCCCTGGGCAATAACGTGATCGGCGTCTGAGATTTCCTTGACGACTGCACGAACTTTCCGGCCGAGGTCTTTTGCTGCCCTGGCGCGACGGTGACCAAAAACGATCTGGTATCGGCCGTCATGCGAAGGGTGAGGGCGCACCAGTATGGGCGAATCCTGTCCGCGATCTCGCATGGCTTCAACAAGCTCTATATAGGCAGCATCGTCGTCAGCCATGCGATCCGAAACGAACGAGCTGTCGAGGTCCGCCGTATCCAGTTCGACAACAAGCTCGCCCGCAAGATTCTGGTCCACGCGGGCGGCTTTCTCAGCCAGCTCGTTCAATGAGCTAATCATCGACCGGGAGGCACCCCGCGCCGCGTATTCAGGCTTCGCCTTTCGCTCCTGAACCTCGCTCTGAGGCGAGGTGATATTTGCAAAAACATCCCTTCGAGCCATCACGGATTCCTACGTTTGTTGATTTCATTGAAGAAAATTGCCGTTTGTACGGCTGACAATTTCTTCCTATCCATCTCGACGCCCCCAGGCCTTGTGCAGCAACCCAATCACTTCGGCGTTCACTGCGTCCATTGATTCCCGGGCGCGGTCATAGGTAGAAGGCGTGAATTGAGAGCGTTCGACTTCGTAAAGGGTTTGCTTGGTCAGCCCGGCGTCTGAGATCGCCGTAGACTTGACCATCTGATGCCTCATCATCTGGGCGGCGAACATGCTTTGCATAAACCCGACCATCTGCTGTTGCGGAATGTCCGTCGGCTCGTAGCGGGTTACCAGGTAGCGAAACCAGTCGAGCGAGACGTTCACGCCGACTGCTTCGACGCTTTTCAAAATATTGCCGAGCATCAGGAGGAACTGCGACATAGACATGATGTCGAGCATTTGCGGGTGAACCGTGATCAGCACGGACGTAGCCGCCGTCAAGGCCGTCAGCGTCAGGTAGCCGAGCTGGGGAGGGCAATCGATCACGACGACATCGTAGCGATCATCGACCTCGGCGAGTGCGTCACCGATTCTCGTGTAGAAGAGCTTGCCCGCGCTCGAATCCTTTCGCTGCATGGCGATAGGCGTCTCGTACTCGTATTCCTGGAGTTCGAGATTTGCAGGAACGATGTCCAAAGTCGGAAAATTCGTCGGCTGGATTACCTCCGTGATCGACCGGCGCTCGTCGTCGTAGCGCAGTGCCTCATAGAGAGACGCCTTCTCATCGAGCTCCGGCTGGATGCCATAGAGCGCCGTCAATGAAGCCTGCGGATCGAGATCGACGGCAAGGACGCGGTAACCACGCAATGCCAGATACTGAGCCAGGTGCGCAGACGTGGTGGTCTTCCCGCTGCCCCCCTTAAAATTCACTACCGCTATTACCTGTAGCCGTTCATGTTCCTTGCGGTGAGGCACTCGATCGAGCAGGGTCCGGAGCTCATTTATCTGGTCGGCGGTATAGTATCGCCGCCCCGTCGAGGTCGTGGTCGGCTCAACACCCTTGCCCTTTAGGTGAAGCTTCTTAAGATAGCTTTGGGAGACACCGACGAAATCGGCAACCTCGGCCAAGGAAAACTGGCGCAAAGATTTCTGTGCGTTCGGCGGGAACTTCTCCCGCCGCAGCATGTCAAGCTTCGACGAGATGTCGCCACCTTGTTCAAGGATTGTATCGGCAAAACCCGGCACTTTCTCGGAAGTGGCCATTTTCACGTTCATTTCGGAATCCGCTCTTAGTCACGATAATTTTGTAAAATGGCATCAATTATCGTGACAATGCCCCGATTCCCTATTTGTCGCAAGGAAAATAGGATTAACAAAAGGTTAATGAGTTTTGGTTGCGGCAATGCACGATGGTTCTACAGTCGGAGGAAAGAAGTCCCACTGAAGTTCCACCGGTGATATTCACCTGCTAAAAAGCTCCAATTGTGCCGTAGCTCCATGCCTATGCACCTTCCCAGACACGTCTTACAACGCGCCGCTGCATAGCTGCAGCACGCCAACTGCGGCCTTTGCCACACGGAAAATGGAAAAGTCATCGATGATCGGTCGCGGTTTTTTGCTCGGCGTAGCTTTCGGCTGCGTGCTCGGTGTCTATATTGCGCCTCACCTCGGCCGCCCGGCCGCCCGGAAAGGAGACATTTCTGAAACCATTTTGCCTCAACTGAAGATCGTGCAGGCCGAAGCCGAAAAGGCTACATGGCCGACCGACGATGAAGCCAAAGCCCAGCTGTTCGACTTATCCAAATGGGACTTAAAAAAGCATGGCATTGGTTCAAAGGTGAGCGTTAACCGCTGTATCCGAATTTCGCAGGGCGAGATGGCTTGCGCGCTGATGGCACGGCTCGACTGGATCGAAGGCGAAACGCAAATTGAAGCGGTTTTTCAAGCGAAGTCAGATGGTTGGAAGATGGTAGCCGTGAAAAATCGCTAATTGCCTTTTTGCGTTTTGCGGACAATGTTAGGAAACCACATCCAGGCATGCCTTGAAGCATTTCGATTCACTGCCTCTGGGAACTCGCATTTTAATAATTCCCCCAAATAGGTAGGAAAAACCGCTGTGATTCAGGAGGAGGGGGGTGTGCCAAATTGCTTCAATTTGGTGCATAGTGGCCGCTGAGGGCGGTATTTCATACAATAAAGGTAAGGATCGTGATTGATCTAAGCAGCTACAAAAGCGCACGGGGTTTAATTGAAACAAACGATCCGGAATTAGAGAGGCCGGTCTATCGGAAGTCCGGCTTCGACGGCATCCAAACCGCAAAAGAAATGGACGAACGGATCTCGAATTTTCTCAAGGACATTCGTGAATCCAAAAATCTCTCCCGAGCGGAATTGGCTCATTTGCTCGGTCTTTCCGTGTCCGTTTATGGGCGGTATGAGCGCGCGGAATCGCGCATGACCGTTCCCCGCCTGATTCATCTCTGTGAGCTCATGGGCTTCATGCCCATAGACATGATCTTTGAAGCTGCGCCGCACCTTTGGGGTAAGACGCCGGAAGAGGCGGAAGAGCGTCGAACGTTGACGATGCTAATTGAACGACTGCCACCGGACACCACGCGCGATCTGATCCGCCTCTTGAAGCGCATGACGCCTGGGGAGCAAGCGGCAGAGGTTTTGTAAACTGAGCGAAGGCCGCTAGGCGACCTTGCTCTGCTGCAGCGATTGCAGACCGGTGAGGAAATCAGCGGCCGCTTGGGCCTTCGCGGCTGCTGTGACGATCGCCCTCTTGTCGTTCTTCAGCACCTTGAGCCAGCTCTCAAGGTAAGTTGCTGTAATGTCGCGAGGATCGTGCGCGACACCAAGATCAGCGCACAGGAACGAAGCGGAAAGCTCGGCAACGAGCTCCTCGAGCGCGTAGCTCTCACTGCCGAATCGGCCACTCAGGTCACGGTCTAGGCGAGTCTTTGCGCCTGACCAGTGTGAAATTTCGTGCAGCAAGGTCGAGTAAAGGTGAACTTCGCTCGCGAACCGTGCCCGGTCCGGCATGAGGATATCGTCGACTGCGGGACGGAAGCAAGCCATTGTTCCGCCGTATGTGACCGCGGCGCCGGTTTTGCGGACGAATGTTTCGACGGTTTCCAGAAGCGGTATCGTCGTTGCCTGCATCTCCTCAGCTGGGCGGTAGAACCGCTCCGGCAGATTCTCGATCTGCTCGACGTTAAAAACCGTGTAGCCTTTGAGATAGGGGATTGAGCGCTCGTCATCATCTTCGCGCGCCTTCGGGGTGAAAGTGCCGTATTTGACGACGAGGGCTCCTTTCTCGTTCTTTCGGACTTGGCCGCCGAGATCCTGAGCTTGGCGATATGTGATCCAGGTGCTTTCCTCGTAGCCGGCAAGCTCGCTTGCGAGCCACAGCATCAGGACGTTGATTCCGCGATAGGCTTCGCCGGTTGCGCGGCGCGGAATGAGGGAGCCGCGGCTGTTTCCGCGCCAGGGACGGATCCACGGTTTGGTGCCGGCTTCAAGCTGCTCAATGATGGCGTCTGTGATGCGCTGGTAGGTGTCCTTGATGTTCTGCACTGCCGTCTCCTTCCGTTGGTTGACGGCAAAAAACGGAGATAGCCGAAGCGAGCCCATGCACCCAAAGGGCCGCAACGAAGTGGAGGACTGCGTCAGCGGTTGCGTGGGGGAGGGGCTATCGTAGCTTGTCCGTCAATCATCCGACGGAAAGGGAGGGCGCAGAACTGGACGCCTCCCGAATAGATAGCATCTTGCAGCTTGAACCCGGAGTTCGTCACCGGCCGCGGTCGCCGTCATCGCGCTCAGGGCTTCGCTGTGCCGCCATTTGCGCCTCGATCGCCTTGAGCTCCGGGTTATTGTCCTGCTGCAGCTGCCTGGCGGGTTGCTGCTGCGATTGCGGCTCCTGGGCCGGTTCCGCACGCTCCAGCCGGGAAAAGTCCGAACGAGCAGTGATGGTGATCTCTTCGCCCTCATTCGGCAGGCGCTCGGGCAAGTCTGCGCGATCCGCAGCAACAATACCCTGATCGGTTACGAAGGTGACTATGCGATTGTCGTGTCCGAGAACCTGGCCGCTGATTTCCTCGCCGGCGCGGGCGGTGCGTATATTGTGCTCGAAAGGTTTCTCACCAAGCTCTTTAAGGTCGGCAAAGGCCGCGCGCAAGGCTTCCCGTCGGTTCGGATTGATAGCATCCTCGAGCACATGTTTCATTGCTGGACTCGACGGATCGTTGGTGGTCTCAATCGACGCCTCGATCATGCGTGGCTTGCTGATGACGGTGAAATCGATCTCGTGCCCGTATCGGCGGCCGAGCTCCGAAACGAAGGCCTCTTGCGTGCGCCCGTTTCCCTCTCGGAACGGATGCACATAGTTTAGCTCGGAGAGAACCTTCGCGGCTCTGTCGGCGAATTCCTCTGGAGCTGCATTGCGAAGGGCTTGCGGATCTCGAATCGGCTTCAGGGCCTCATCCAGGCCCATTTCTATTCGCGAACCGGGCAGGAACGAGGTGCCGCCTTTGGACAGGCCTCCAATCGGCTCCACGCGCTGGCCGTCAACGATCGGAGTTTCGTTGCGTGTGTGGCCGGCCCACTCGTAGACGTCCTGAAAAATGTAGCCGTGAATTGCCTTCAGGTGCTGCTTGTCGAAATTTCCGGACGGGCCATCACCTTCGGCGATTTCCGCCATACGGAAAGCCGCCGCACGGTACTCTTCGGTGCGCAGCTCCGAGTGCGACTGGATACCGAACTTGTTGCGCAGCACATCCCTCCGATCCGGATCATCGGAGGTGTTGGGATAGGTATAGGCGCCTTTGGACTGCTCGTCTGCCATGGCCAAGGTCAACGAAAAGCCGCCTGCAGTAAGCAGGCGGCTTTTCGCCTTTAGAGGGTTGAAAGGAGTTTATTGTGCAGGAGCGCGCACGACGCGTAAACGGTACTCCTCGCGCGTGATCTCGCCAGCGACGTAGGCGGCGGTAGCATCTTCGAGGACAGGATCGTAGGTGTAACCCTGCCGGATGTTGGCAGCTCGCGCCTGATCGGTGGCTTTCTTTCGCCTTGCCACGGCTTCCGGGGAACGATCCGGACGGCGGGAATGAACGTTCATCGTCAAATCTCCAGTTACCGGCCACCCTATCAGGAAAAATGCTGGAAATCCAGCACTTTGCGGGGTTTTCCGGCCTTTCGATGGTGAGCGCCCGGCTGGTCGCCGGGCGCTTTGCGCGGGTCAATCGCGGGGTTCCCATTCGATGATCGCCTGCAGCGTGGGATCGTCCTGGCCTGGGAACCGGCCCAAATTGGCGTTAAAGCCGAGGCGCCGGATCGAAAGGGTGTAGTAGGACTTACCGTCCTGGTTCTTCTTCTTCCAGATGCCGCCGACCTCGATGTCATGGCCGCGCGGTGACTTGGCGTAAACGCGGTGCGTCGGGGCCTTTTCATTGTCGGACGTGAACGGGACAGCCTTGATGTCCAGGTCGCGGTCGATCGTGGAGATGAGGCCTGCGCCTTTTGCGGTGTCGAGGTTGTCGGCGTCGAACTGGATGTAGTTGGTGGTGGTCATGTCAGTCACTCCTCTTTGGTGGTTGCGATGATCGTTCCAAGGGCACGGCAGAAA